>JBATIW010000341.1:0-8927 GCA_049668005.1 Maribacter sp. | reverse complement strand
AAAACGAAAACCCTATTTGGGGGCAGAAAGAACTTGATGAACAACTCATGGTAACCAATTATATAGCCCATGTATTGAAAGATAAGGTTACAAAAATTGAGGTTTCTGAGGTTGAATCAGTGAGGGCCGGAAATCTTTGGCATTTAAGGACAAAGATAACGGCTGTGTTTCATAAAAACCTTGTTCATGTATTAAAGGCATTACATCCAACGCCTGCTGTTTGCGGCATACCATTGCCCTATGCCCGGAAATTTATAAAGGAACATGAGAATTACAATAGGGAGTACTATACAGGTTTTCTAGGGGAATTGAATCTTAAACAAGAAATTGAAAGAAGCCCGAGCAGTAGAAATCAAGAAAACAAATCGTATAGGTCGATTAAAACTAAAACTGAGCTCTTTGTAAATCTTCGTTGTATGCAAATGGCTGATAAAAAGGCCATTGTTTATGTTGGTGGAGGTATTACCAAAGATTCAGTTCCTGGGAATGAATGGTTAGAAACCATTGTAAAAAGTAAAACCATATTGAGTATACTGGCTAAAAATTAGTATTTAGTGTAACATTGGGTTAAGAAAATTCGGCTTTGTATTTTTGCTTTAATGAACTATTCGAACATTCCGTCGGCCCAATCTGTGGTGCTACATTGTAAGACTAAAGGTATACTTGATATTGTAATATCCCCTGGCTCAAGAAACGCCCCTTTGACCATTGGTTTCACTGAAGACCCCTCTTTTAATTGTTTTAGTATTGTTGATGAGCGTTGCGCCGCTTTTTTTGCATTGGGCATGGCACAGCAATCACAAAAACCTGTGGCAGTCTTATGTACCTCAGGAAGTGCTTTGTTGAACTATTATCCCGCTATCGCAGAGGCTTTTTATAGCAATATCCCTTTAGTGGTACTATCTGCGGATAGGCCTACGTATAAGATTGATGTGGGTGACGGTCAAACTATTCGCCAAGATCATGTATTTGATAGGCATATAGGATATTCCGCCAATTTGAAACAAGATGTGACACATGCCACGGAGAAAGTGAAAAAATATGCACCTCAAAGTATAGCTGGGACTGTGGATTCAGAGCAGGTCAAAATCCAGGATTACAACGATGGGGAGTTAAATAGGGCCTTGAATATGGCTATTGGCCATAAATTACCAGTACATATCAATGTTCCTTTTGAGGAGCCATTATATGGGAAAATACCTGAAGCAACTGTTATGCCTTTTTTCAATGAAGGTATTAGGAGCTATGCTACAGCCGAGGAATTGGATGGATTTTTAGATCACTGGAATTCAGCAAAACGTAAAATGGTTTTGGTCGGTGTAAATTACCCGAATTCGGTTGAACAAAAATATTTGGATCAACTCGCTAATGACCCTTCTGTAATAGTTTTGACGGAAACCACTTCGAACATACATCATCCCAACTTTTTCCCTAGCATAGATAGTATCATAGCACCAATTGAAAAATTAGAGGATAGCGAACAACTATTTGAGGCATTACAGCCTGAAATACTGCTGACTTTCGGTGGATTGGTGATTTCTAAGAAAGTAAAGGCATTTTTAAGAAATTATATGCCTGAACACCATTGGCATATTGATGAGCAAAAGGCATATAATACTTTTTTTGTTTTATCCCATCATTTTAAAACCAAAGTGAATACCTTTTTTGATCAATTTTTAGCCTCTGCGGACAATGTTGATAGTGGATATTATAATTTTTGGAAGGAAATTAAAGGTGAATATGAAGCAAAGCGCGAAGAATATTTACAGCACATTCCGTTTTCGGATTTGACCGTTTTTGGGCAGGTTTTTGAAACCACTCCGGAGAACATACAATTGCAGATTGCTAATAGTTCTGCGATACGATATGCCCAGTTGTTCAACCTTAAACCATCGATTGAAGTTTTTTGTAATCGAGGAACAAGTGGCATTGATGGAGCCGTTTCCACAGCGATTGGTGCCTCCATAGTCAATACCAAACAGACGGTACTTATTACTGGTGACCTTAGTTTTTTTTATGACGGCAATGGACTTTGGAACAATTATATAAAGCCCGACTTTAGGATTATTCTGATTAATAATGATGGCGGTGGAATCTTCAGGATTTTACCTGGTCAAGAGGAAACAGACAATTTTGAAACTTTTTTTGAAACTACCCATAGC
Source organism: Maribacter sp. (assembly GCA_049668005.1). Taxonomy (GTDB): domain Bacteria; phylum Bacteroidota; class Bacteroidia; order Flavobacteriales; family Flavobacteriaceae; genus Maribacter_A. The sequence goes on along the minus strand of JBATIW010000341.1, from coordinate 6,765 downwards.
CTAAATGCAGCTCATTTATGCAAAATGCATGGTATCGAATATTCATGTGTAAATGAGGAAAATTCACTTAAAAGCGAGCTTGCGGAATTCTTCGCAGCTGCGAGTATATCCAAACTTCTGGAGATTAAGACTCCTAGAATAATGAACAATAAAATTTTGATTGGTTACTTCGATTTTATATCTTCGGGTATTATTAACCATATTATATAAGAACACTGACTATTATGAGTAAAAGAGATGATTTAATCAAAAAGTACGCCGATGATATAAAAGATAAATTCGGCGAATCAGCTAACATGGATCTTTTAACTAAAGTAACTGTAGGTTTAGGGCCATCTATCTATAACATTGATGCTTCCAAAGTATCCGGTTCTGATGAGAAGGAATTGGAAACTGTTAAAAAGAACTATTTAATGAAAAAGTTAGGAATGAGCGATAGCCCAAAACTAATGGAAGGCATTAAAACAGTTATGGACAAGTATGGATCTTCTAATAGAAACAAGCATAGAGCCGTGGTATATTACATGCTATGCAACCATTTTAAGAAAGCATCCGTTTATAAATAATGTATAAACTGAAATAAAAAGTCGCTCTCAAAAAGAGCGGCTTTTTTTATGCCTAACACTTTTTAGTCTTACTTTTGCAACATGATAGCATTGGGAACTTATAATACCTTGGAAATTCTTCGGGATACAAGTGTGGGGCTTTTTTTAGGAGATGGTGAGGGCAATGATATTTTGTTGCCTAACAAGTATGTTCCCGAAACCTATGAAATTGGCGACTCCTTGACCGTGTTCTGCTATTTGGACCATTCTGAACGACCTGTGGCTACTAATTTGGAGCCCGAAATCCTCGTGAACGAGTTTCAATTATTAAAGGTAGTTGAGGTGAATGAATTTGGGGCTTTTATGGATTGGGGTTTAGAAAAACACCTATTGGTGCCTTTTAGGGAACAACGGAATAAAATGCAAGAAGGACACTGGTATGTGGTGTTTTGTTATTTGGATCCTCAAAGCAATCGATTGGTGGCATCAAATAAAATCGATAAGTTTTTGAATAATGACAACCTAACGGTTCAAGAAGGGGATGTTGTTGAATTGGTGGTTTCCAGACAAACAGATTTGGGTTACGAGGTAATCATTAATAACAGCCATAAAGGATTGGTCTATGGTAATGAGATATTCAAGAAACTATCGATAGGGGATAATACCAGAGGTGTTGTCAAGAAAATACGAGCTGACAATAAAGTCGATGTTTCTTTACAACCACTTGGTGAGAAAATATTGGAACCAGCTGCCAATAAAATTTACGAACAACTAGTGGCGCATGGTGGTTTTTTGGGGTTACATGACAAATCGGATCCAGAACTGATTAAAACAGAACTCCAAATGAGTAAAAAAACATTTAAGAAAGGAATTGGCACGCTTTACAAGGCAAGAAAGATTGAGATCAAAGGTGATGGGATTTACGCCATCGAAGCACAATAGTTGATTCAAATTGGTGTTTGTAAAAGTTTGTAAATCAGTCTAATATCGATGACACACATCAATATTTCTAGGCTATGCCACAAAAAATTATATATTTACAACTTTAATTAAAAATATTGTAATATCATTTAACATTTTTGGTTATCTTTAGCCGATAAGACCCCTAAAAACCTAATGTCACATGCCATTTATAGAAGAAAGCGATTTACTCGAATTGCATAAGGATATCGACAAGGCGCAGATTATTAACGAACGTCTTTTAGATCAAATAAAAATCAAGAACAAAGAGCTTAAAAAAAGTAAGATACAGCGTAACTTATTAGCAGGGATTACAGGACTGTTCCTTATTGGTACTTTGGCCATAACATCATTTACAGCTGGTCTAAGCAAGTCCAACAACTTTGAAAACAGTAACAACCTATTGGTTTCTATAGACAGCCTAGAGGCCCATAAGGCACGAATTGATAATCTAAGACAGCAAAACGAGGAATTGAGTTTAGTAAAGGAGTTTTACTTGGCCAAGAATTTCTTGGAAAAGGAAAAGATTTATTCCGTACAGATAAAATCGTTTGTTGACAATAATGTCACCTTGGCATCAGAAGCTTTAACAAATACCCTTTTTGTAAAGACAAATCCATTCTATTCATATTCGTTGGGGAATTTTGAAACCTTGAAAGAAGCTCAAAGGTTTCGCAAACAATTGGTCGATTTAGGATTTGATGATGCTTTCGTTGCCTCTTATAAGGAAGGTAAACGGTTGCAGATAGAAGACCCTTACTAGATTGCAGAAATTATCTGCATGGATCCACGCGGCTAGATTAAGAACACTTCCACTATCAGTTTCTGGAGTATTGGTCGGTACAGCACTTGCTAATTTTTATGGTAAGAGTAATAATTCCATTTTCATTTTGGCCATATTGACGGCTATCGGTTTTCAAATCACGTCCAACTTTGCCAATGATTATGGCGATGGTGTTAAGGGCACTGACAATGAAGAACGAATAGGTCCGAAGAGAGCCTTGCAAAGTGGTTTGCTTAGCCGCAAGATCCTTAAAAAAGGCATCATATACTCAATCGTCATCAATATCATCATGATTTTTGCTGTTGTCTATTTCTCTTTTGGTTTAGAGAACATTGAATATATAGTGTTGTTTATGGCACTGGGCGTATTAAGTATTTGGGCGGCCATTAAATATACAGTTGGTTCATCTGCCTATGGTTATAAAGGATTAGGGGATGTCTTTGTGTTTGTGTTTTTTGGATTGCTTGCGGTATTGGGGTCAATGTTTCTTTATACTAAGAATATTACCCCCTCATCAATTCTACCAGCTATATCATTGGGTGTCTTAAGTACAGCTGTACTGAATTTGAATAATTTGAGAGACCATGATTCTGACAAAAATGCAAATAAAAATACGCTTGTGGTTCAAATGGGATATGCCAACGGCATTAAGTATCACACGGTTCTTTTGATATTGGGATTACTAAGCATGCTGGCTTTTATACTCTTGAATTTTAATTGTTATACACAGCTAATGCCATTGGTAGTTTTCATTCCGATCCTATTGCATTTAAAACGGGTATATAAAGCTGAAAACCCGTCATTATTGGATCCAGAACTTAAAAAACTGGCCATCAGCATATTTCTGTTGGCCCTACTATTTTACATCAGTAATAATATTTTTTGTAATTTTGGGTTATAACAGTCTAAACTACTACCGCCTTGGAACGACCTATTAGAATACTTATTGTTGAGGACAATGTAATCATTGCCGACGATATGCAATCCATGCTAGAGGAGATTGGTTATGAGATTGTTGACAATGTTATTGTTTATGAGCAAGCCGAAAGAGTATTGAAATCAGAACAAGTAGATCTAGTTTTGATAGATATAATCCTAGCATCGGATAAAACTGGAATTGATCTTGGGAAGCACATCCGCGAGAATTATGACATTCCCTTTATTTTTGTGACCTCAAACTCGGATAGAGCTACTGTGGAAAATGCCAAAACCGTTAAACCTAACGGCTATTTGGTAAAACCATTTGAGCAGCAAGATCTGTATACATCAATAGAAATAGCACTTTCTAATTTTACGTATGGCACGGCCAAATCTTCTTCTGAAGAGGGCATGAGCGATGATGACGTTCCGATGTCCAATTCTGTTCTAAAAGATTCAATCTTCGTTAAGAAGCAACATTTATATTATAGAATACAGTTTGGGGATATTCAATTTATTAAAGCTGATAATGTTTATTTGGAAGTGAACACCGTTGACAAGAAGTTCTTAGTGCGATCACCTCTGAAAGATTATTTGGAAAAGTTACCCAAGAAGAAATTCTACAGGGCACACAAATCGTATATTGTTAATGTGGATCATATCGACGCCATCAACTCCAAGGATGTGATGATTAACAACAACTTAATTCCTATTTCAAAGGATTTTAAAGAGTTTATCATATCCGCAATGAATTCTTAATACAGAAAAATCATTTGTAAAAAGAGGCGCAATTAGCGCCTCTTTTTATTTGAAATAACAACTTATAAATACCACACCACAAGTATTTACCAGTTCACAACATTTAGTTTAGTGCGCTCAACTTTCATTGTACATTAGCTATGCGATACTTAAAGAGGTATTGCATTAAAAGCTAATAATTTTTTTCATTTTCATATAGTGTTCTCGTAAAAGAGCCTTGTTCTAAAGAATGAGGGTCTTTTTAGTTTAGGTCAATTCTGACTTCTATTACTTTTAATTCATCATTAATTGCCATGGGTGGACTTTTACCATAAAAACTCCATGAAATGCAATAAAATCCGTTGAAATACATTGAAAATGGTGATTATTTCATTTCACAACAAATAATGGGGGTTACACAACAATATTGAAATACCTACACTTCTATATTTTACTTTTGAACAGCAAATTGCTTCCCCAAAGCTTGCCTTAAATTAACCTTCAATTAGGAGCTTATTTTTAGCCCTACTCCTTGTGTTTTATTAGAAAATGAAAATCGGATTGTAATTTTTCTTCGGCCAATCAATCTAATAAAAAATGGCATTTGAAATAGTAACGAGAACAATCAAAATTGTAAACAATCGTTTTAATTCAATTAAAACTTTACAAATCCTAGATTTGGTTTACAACAAAAATTTAATGAAACCATCATTTACCAGTACGTTTGGTTTTGTTTTTAATTACGTATGAAAAAATTACTTGGCAAATCTTATATTTTTAGCATCCTATGCTTATTCCTTACTGTGGACCTTTTGTCGCAGGATTCGGTTCTCCCAATAGATACTGTTTACCAGAATTTTCAGAATCAAGAGCAACCAGTAGCGCGATTTTCATTCTTCTTTAATTCTCCAAATAGATATAATCTGAATTCACCATATGATTGGTTGGATTCTGTGAATCAATATTTAAATGATGCCATTAAGAGTAAGGATTCAGTTGCTATCAGGCATTACATGATTATACAATCGCAAGTTTATTATGATTTGGGTGATTACAACAGAAGTCTGGCCATCTCCAGGGAACTTTATGACATCAAGGATAAGTTTGATCTGGATTATAAAACCAGGTTATTGGGCTTAATGGATAGTACTTTTTCCCAGCTAGGATTTTATGATGAGCAAATTGATATACGAAACGAAAAGAAAGAACTAGGAATTACAGAAGACATTATTTTCTATGATATCTATTCCAATTTAGGATTGCACAACAAAGCAATGAAAGACTATATCATCCGGGTTAGAAAAACCTTTGCCGATGATGATCAGTACAGTTTGGCAAAATACCATAATAATATTGGTAATTATCTACGCCTGGCTAACTCACCTGCTGTAGCCCTTAAAAAATTCAAAGAGGCTAAAGGCCACTTAACGGTATTTTTAAATAATATCACTTTGGTAAAGACAGAAAGTGAATTGATCAGTGCCAATAATCTGATGGGGATTATAGACGGGAACATTGGAAAATGTTATTCTGAACTTGGGCAGTTTGAGGATGCCATTCCCTATTTGGAGTCCGGAATAACTGCTATTGCCGAAAATAGCAAAGGAAAGTTTTCTTCTGATATTGTGGAAAACACCTTGGAAATTGCAAATTGCTACCTCCAATTGGAGAATTATGAAAAAGCAGTGGAATATCTAAGTACGGATTTAACATCCAATAAAACAGATCACATCCTAAGGTTAAATAGATTGTTATCCTCTTATTACGATAAAACAGGAAACTTCAGAAATTCGGTTTCGTACCTTAAGCGAAATATAAGGATCAGAGACTCTATTGACACCAATGAGTCTGAGCTTAGAAGGCAGCAATTAGCATATGTAATGGGTAGGGATATGGATAATAAAGATGCCATGCTTGAAGAACGGAAAAAGGATCTTGAGCAGCAAAGACTGGAAATGACCGCCCAAGATGAAAAAATAAATTTGGTGTTTATTTCATTGGTATTTACGCTATTAGGTTTTGCTGGATTGGTTTATGCATATCTCAAGAGTATTAAGAACCAACGACTGATTGCCGAACAAAAACACATTATTGAAAATTCCCTTATTGAGAAAGACTCCTTATTGAAAGAAATTCACCATAGAGTCAAGAACAACTTGCAGATGGTTTCCAGTTTATTGAGCCTACAAACTAAAAATACACGAAGCAAGGCGGCAATTGAGGCTTTGGAAGAGGGTAAGAGTAGGGTAAAGGCCATGGCACTTATCCATCAAAAATTATATCAGAACGATGATCTTTCGGTCATTGAAATGCAAGGTTATATTGAAAGTTTGATCAATAGTGTTCAATCCGTTTATAAAAAAGGGGGACATAATATCAACATTACTATTGATGCAGAAGGTGTTGAACTTGATATTGACCGTGCTATACCCTTTGGGTTAATATTGAACGAATTGGTGTCCAATTCCTTTAAATATGCCTTTCCACATGATGAGGAGAACGGTAAAATCTACATTCATCTTAGGAAGCTAAATGGGCAGGAAGGCTTTTTTGAATATACTGATAATGGTATTGGTTTACCTGAAGATACAGACGAACGGGCCCAATCTTCCATGGGGATTCGCTTAATGAACCGTTTGGCAAATCAGTTGCAGACCAATTTAAATGTAGATAAAATGTCGGAAGGCGTTCGTTTTTGGTTCAATTTTAAATAGAGTTCAGTAAATTTGAAGTACTAAATACTTCAAAAAATGAAAATTACTTTTCTTGGTCATGCTTCACTCTTAATAGAAGCCGAAAACTCATCGATTTTAGTTGATC
>JBATIW010000340.1:0-6481 GCA_049668005.1 Maribacter sp. | reverse complement strand
GGCTCCGCCGTAGGGGTTATAAATCCAGATGCCGATTTGAAGGTTGTTATTGAAGGGCATTCTGATGAGATTTCTTGGTATGTTAACTATATTACCGATAACGGACTTATTTATGTAATCCGAAATGGAGGAAGTGATCACCAAATTGCACCGTCAAAGTGGGTGAACATTCATGCCAAAAAAGGAATTGTAAAAGGTGTATTTGGTTGGCCAGCAATCCATACTAGGAATAAGGCAAAGGAAGAACCCCCAAAATTGGACAATATTTTTATTGATATTGGGGCAAAAGACAAGGATGAAGTAACTAAAATGGGCGTTCATGTAGGTTGTGTAATTACCTACCCTGATGAATTCCACATCCTTAATAAAGACAAATTTGTCTGCCGTGCCATTGACAATAGGGCCGGTGGTTTTATGGTAGCGGAAGTTGCACGACTTTTACATGAAAACAAAAAGAAATTACCATTTGGGCTTTATATCACAAATTCGGTACAAGAAGAAATAGGGCTCCGCGGAGCTGAAATGATAACACAAACCATTAAACCGAACGTGGCTATCATTACTGATGTTTGTCACGATACCACCACACCCATGATCGAAAAGAAAACCCAAGGTCATACCGAAATGGGTGCTGGTCCGGTTATTTCCTACGCTCCTGCGGTTCAGAACAAACTTAGGGAACGTATCATCGAAACCGCTGAAGCCAATAAAATTCCATTCCAGCGCATGGCAGCCTCAAGGGCGACGGGCACAGACACCGATGCTTTTGCCTATAGTAATGGAGGTGTTGCCTCTGCTTTGATTTCTTTGCCTTTGCGTTATATGCACACCACTGTGGAAACTGTTCATAAGGATGATGTTGAGAATGTTATACGGTTGATTTACGAAACAGTATTGAATATTAAAGAAGGAGAGACGTTCAGTTATTTTGATTAATTGTAGATAATGCTTCTTTTAAAGTAAATGGATTGCTGGCGGAGTCTATCCTGAGCGTAGACGAAGGGCAGGAATGGCAGGTATTTGTTGTTAATCATGGATGAATTAGTAGATATTTTAGATTCTGAGGGCAAATTCACAGGGAAAACTACCATGAAATCCGAAGCTCATAAATATGGATGGTTTCACCCTACGGTCCATGTTTGGTTCTATACTCGAAATGGGCAACTTTTGATTCAACAAAGAGGAAGAAATAAAGAGACCCATCCCCTCCTCTGGGATGTTTCGGTTGCAGGACATATTGGTTCAGGTGAGAATATTGAAACCGCTGCAATCAGGGAAGTTTCAGAGGAAATAGGCTTGGAAATCACAAAAGCTGAATTGCAAAAGATTGGGATTTTCAAATCCGTACAAAAACATAATGCCGAATTGTTGGACTGTGAATTTCACCACACCTATTTATGTGAGTTAAAAACACCCTTATCCAATCTTAAAAAACAAGAGAGTGAAGTTAATGCCTTGACGCTCATTTCACTAATTCAATTTTCAGAGGAAACCTGGGGTATGGCGAACCTAGTAAAGTATGTTCCACATGAGGTGGAATACTATAAATCCATAATCAAAGCGATTAAGAAAAGATTATAGGGTTTTAAAAAATTCCATAGGATTCCCCAAACTAAAGGTATTCTGCTCTCCACTAGCCATTTTCTTAACAACAAATGAATTATTGGCCATTTCTTGTTCACCAATTAAGATCACATAAGGGACATTGCGATTATTGGCATATTTCATTTGTTTTTGCATTTTGGCATTAGTGGGATACACATCAGCGGCAATGCCTTGCCTTCTTAATTGACCCACCAATTTCAATGCGGCCATAGACTCTTTCTCTCCAAAATTCATGCAAAGAACATCCAAGGGTTTATCCAATGTCTCAGAAAACAATCCTAATTCCTCAAGTACCAAATACATACGGTCTAAGCCAAACGAAATTCCAACACCGCTTACATCCTTCAAGCCAAAGATCCCTGTAAGGTCATCATAACGCCCACCCCCACCTATTGCGCCCATATTAACCCCTTCTGGGGCAGCAACTTCAAATATAGTGCCCGTATAATAATTGAGACCCCTTGCCAAGGTTACATCAATTTTCACAGTGGCTGATTGTAAGCCCAATTCCTCAATTGAATTTATGATGAATTCGAGCTCCTCTACCCCTTTTTTACCTTGTTCAGATTCGGAAAGCAATCGCTTTAATGCCTTTAACTGATCTACGTTTGATCCTTCCATTTTAAATAAAGGAGCTGCCTTTGAAATAGCGTCCTTGGATATTCCTTTGGCAAGCATTTCTTCTTTAACTCCTTCTTCACCAATCTTATCTAACTTATCCAAAGCAACTGTGAAGTTCACCAGGTTATTTTGGGCTCCGATAACTTCGGCAATACCAGCCAATATTTTTCGGTTATTGAGTTTAATGGTAACCCCTTTAAGCTTTAAATCGGTAAAAACAGCGTCATATAATTGAACCAGTTCCACTTCCTGTAAAAGCGAATTTGCGCCAACCACATCGGCATCACATTGGAAAAATTCACGGAAACGACCTTTCTGTGGCCGATCTGCACGCCAAACGGGTTGAATTTGATAGCGCTTAAAGGGAAAATCAATCTCATTCTGGTGCATCACCACATAACGCGCAAAAGGTACTGTTAGATCATAGCGCAATGCTTTTTCGGAAATTTTAGCGGTGAGTGCTTTTGAATTCTTAGAACTGTAGGTAACATCGTCGACCTTGCTGATATAATCACCAGAATTCAATATTTTAAAAATCAAGCGATCTCCCTCTTCCCCATATTTACCCATCAAGGTATCAGAATTCTCAAAGGATGGGGTTTCAATGGGTTGAAAGCCAAAGGTCTTAAAGTGTTTCTTGACAATGTCGAATATGTAGTCACGCTTCATAATCTCAGCAGGGGAAAAGTCCCTTGTTCCTTTTGGTATGCTTGGTTTATGTGCCATTCTTCAATATTGTGTTACAAATATAAAGTATTGTTGATTCCTGCCTACGCAGGAATGACAACAATGTTATTTGATCATACTATCAAACCACTTGTACAAATCGCCTTTTGTGATTACCGCTCCCTGTTTGATCAAATTAAACTTATCCAGATTCTTATCATCGGTATATGCTTTTGCAGCCGTTAGATACTCCACAAAATCAGATTGCCAATTTTTCTTGAACCAACTGAAACCCAATTCAGTAGTTAAGTCAATTTTGGGATTCATCACTTTGACCGATATCAACTTCATTTCTTTTTCCGTCAATTGGAACAAATGCATGTGCTGGGCCGAAACATTCTCAAGATAAGCCACCTTGTTCAGCACTCCTTCCCAAATCAAATCACTGAAAACATCCAATTCGTCTTCGGCCACATCGGGTTTATCAACTTTCAATTGCTTCCACTCATCACCGGAAATTGATTGTGTCACCAAAAAATTAATAAATTCCTGATGCAATTCTTCTAATTGTTGTTTTGTTAATCTGGTATACTTCATTATGCAAAAATAAAAAGCCCCAACCATAAAGTCAGGGCATTTCCAATAATTATCCGTAAATCTTAAAATATGTATCTAACCCCAAACTGACCTTGCCATCTTGACAATAGACTTGCGTCATATCCAAAAGTCTCTGTTAGCTCTGGGTTAAAGGTATATGTTGGTACATTGGTATCGGGATCAACAGCAACAGTTAATGGATTTAAACTATTTGGCTGCTGAATTACTCCCCAATCAGAGTTCAACAAGTTGCCGAAGTTCAGAATATCAAAACTTAATTGAATGGTATGGGTTTTACCTCCAGACACTTTAAAATTATAGTCTTGTAAAAATTTTACGTCCCAACGACCTCTCCAAGGTGCCAATGCCCCATAACGTTCCGTGTAATCACCACGATTGTCACTTAAATAATCATCTTGCTGTATGTACGCTTCAAAGGCATCTGCCTGGCCAGCTCCACTAAACTGCATTTGTTGAACTTCAGAAGAAGTAGGAACATATAGCAAGTCATTGTTCTGAAAAGAACTATCATTATTAATATTCCCTGCGTAGGTATAATTAAATCGACCCCCTTGGGCATATTCAAAGAAAGTGGAAATGGTAGTTGCCCATTTATTGTCAGCACCATATTGGAATTGCTTAGACCCAACACCAATAAAACGATGTGTATCACCGTATTTAGAGAAAGCTAAAACATCTGCATTGGCATCGCCTAGATTAGGATTGAAATCAAAGGCATCACCAGTAATTTCGGCCTCAATTGAATTTACATCCTTAGCATTCAAATAACTGTAAGCCAACATTGCATACAAACCATTATCGAATGTCTTTTGTCCTTTAAGTGATACATTCCAAATTCTACCTTTATCTGAATTTGTAAATACATAAGCGTTGGTTGGTTCACCGAACGCATTGGTAGCAACATCCCCGGCTTGGTATCTAGGTCTGTTATCCCCAGGTGCATTTAAACTCCCTGAAGGATCACGATATGCCCAGTTCTGAACATGTGAGGCATTTAAATCCTTGGTGTATGATACATCCGCAGTTAAAACAAGTCCGTTTTCCAATGCCTTGTCCAATCCAAGATTCGTACGCCAAACTTGTGGCCATTTGAAATCTGGATCTACCGCTTGGTAAAAGAAGAAATCTACCCCTTGTACTTGGTTCCCAATCCACACAAATGGCAACCTTCCTGTAAACACACCTGTACCCCCACGTAATTGTAAGGTATTGTCTCCTTTAATATCCCAATTAATTCCTAGTCTAGGTGAAATCAACCAATCACTACTTGGTAACTGCTCTGAATCAATGGCTGTATTCTCTCCAGTATTTGGGTTAAAATATACGTTATCAGGTTGGTAGGTACCTTTTCGATCAATATTTTCCCTAATTTTCTCAGCGGTGTCAAAATATAACGGCTTATCAAAACGCACGCCATAGGTCAGTTTAAAATTATCAGTGGCACTCCATTCATCCTGCAGATAAAAAGAGAGCTGACCAACATTGGTTTCTGCTAAGGACCAAGCACCAGGCACCCCATCCTCTACTTGATTATTTGCATCAAATGTAGCTTGCGCACTCGCAAATGTCGCTGCATAGTTATCTGCATCAAAATCCTCAATCGCTACATTACCAAAAAGGTCAAAACCATAGCTCGTTAAATTGAATGAATTATCGAACTGAAATTTCTCAAAGGAAAAACCTACAGTATACGTATGGTTGCCTTTAAAAATGTTCATGTTATTGGTAAGTTGAAATACTTTCTGATCCAAACGATTGTGAACTGAAAAAGGCTCATGGCCAGCAATAATATAATTCGTGCCGCCCTTTGTGATGTTTATTGAAGGTGCTGGCGTGGATAACGGATTTCTATAATCATCAAAATGCGTATACCCTATCTGCAGTTTATTGGTCACTTCATCGGATAATGTAGAGTTCAATTCAACTTGAATTGAACTTAGGTTATTGTTTATCTGATATCCTGAGTTTTGAAACTGCAAGGTGTTGAAATTAGGCCCTCTTGCAGTAATTGCTGTAGGGTGTGCTGGCTTTTCTTTGGATGCGTTCAAGAAATTATAGATTACTGCTAACCTATTATTGCTGTTAATATTCCAATCCAGTTTAAAAATACCTTTAGTCGATTCTGAACCAAACGTAAAGCCTTCATAGGCTCCTGTATCATATCCTATTCCAGCCAAACCAGCTTGTACTGCCAATAGATCGCTCTCTAGTACCCTAGACTCATTGATGGCACCGGAACCCGTATTCGGAATCCAACCATTAGATCCCAAATCGTCTCTTTCATCCTTCTCAAAGTTTGCAAAAAAGAACAACTTATCTTTTATGATGGGCCCACCGATACTTACACCATATTGATTTTGTTTCAAATCTGGCTTCACAACATCCTCGCCTCTGATTTTACCCCCTGTTAAACTTTCGTTTCTAAAATAGCCATAAACAGTTCCATGAAATTCATTTGTACCACTCTTTGTAACGGCATTTACGGAAGCTCCAGTAAATCCGGATTGCGTAACATCAAAAGGGGCTGTAGAAATCTGAATCTGATCAATTGCATCCAATGATATGGGTTGTGCACCTGTTTGACCCCCGGGAGTCGGGGCATCTAACCCGAATGGATTGTTGAAAATTGCGCCATCCAAGGAGAAATTATTGTATTGGTCATTTCGGCCACCAAAAGAGTTGCCACTAGCCGTTGGCTCAAGACGTGTAAAATCCTGTGCTGATCTGGAAATAGTTGGCAAACGAGTCAGCTCCCTTCTACCCACACTTGTTTCTGCACCAGTCCTATCATCACCAAAAGTGCCACTTTGATCGTAGACGACTACTACTTCTTCCAATGTTTGGCTATCCGCAATCATTTGAGTATCCAAGTTGAACGTTTTTCCCAATGTTAGATAAACATCACTTTGTTCTTGTGTTTTAAATCCGATGTAAGAAATAGAAACCTTATAAGGGCCTCCAACCCTTAGGT
>JBATIW010000339.1:0-1814 GCA_049668005.1 Maribacter sp. | reverse complement strand
TTTACTTTTGTTTCCGGACAGCCCTAAAAAAGAACACAAGGAAATTTTATTTCTAAAAGAAACCAGTGAATTAATTGCCATTTGGGAAGGAGAAAAACTAACTAAAGATGCTGCTTTTGAAACAAGTGGGATTAAAACGGTTTATTGGTTGCAGGAAATGGAAAAGATCATGTTTGAATTAATGACACAATGTGATACAGTTTATGTAAATACGAATGAACATTATAGGGCAAATGTAGAAACTGAAACACGGGAAGACCGTTATACCAAGTGGTTAAAAAACAAATATCCGGCTCATTCAGTTGCCAAAAGTAATCCAATTTTACAACGATTAAGATCTGTAAAAGATCCGATAGAAATAGATTTAATCCAAACGGCTTGTAATATAACCGAAAAAGGCTTCAGACGTGTATTGGACAAGGTAAAACCTGGTATTTGGGAGTATGAAATTGAAGCCGAATTTATGCATGAATTTTTGAGAAACCGATCTAAGAAATTCGCCTATACGCCAATTATTGCATCAGGAAATAATGCCAATGTGCTGCATTATATTGAAAACAATCAACAATGTAAAGACGGCGATTTGATCTTAATGGATGTAGGAGCAGAATATGCAAATTATTCCAGTGACTTAACCAGGACCATTCCTGTGAATGGTCGATATACCAAGCGTCAAAAAGAAGTTTATAAAGCGGTTAACAGGGTAAAAGATGAGGCAACTAAATTGCTGGTTCCCGGAGCAATGTGGGCAGAATATCATGTCGAGGTTGGAAAACTAATGACTAGTGAATTATTAGGATTAGGATTAATTGATAAAGCCGATGTGAAAAATGAAGATCCCAATTGGCCGGCTTATAAAAAGTATTTTATGCATGGAACGTCACATCACATGGGATTGGATACACACGACTATGGCATCCTGACCGAACCCATAAAAGCGAATATGGTATTTACAGTAGAACCGGGAATATATATTCCGGATGAAGGATTCGGAATCCGAATTGAAGATGATGTGGTCGTTCAGGAAAAAGGAGAACCTTTTAATTTAATGAGAAATATTCCAATAGAGGTTGAAGAGATTGAAGATCTGATGAACTCTTAACTTAAATGCCACTACAATATAAAGGAACGATTATTAATTATAGTACTGTTGGTAAAGGTACTGCCATAGTTTTGTTGCATGGTTTTCTGGAGAATAAATCCATGTGGGATCCTTTTATTCCCAAGCTTTCAAAAAACAATCAAGTTGTGGCTATAGACTTGCTGGGTCATGGTAAATCCGGTTGTATTAGCTCTATGCATTCCATGCAGGATATGGCGGATGCTGTTAAAGCTGTATTGAACGAATTAGAGATCAAGAATAGTATATTAATAGGTCATTCCATGGGAGGCTATGTTGCTTTAGCTTTTGCAGAAAAGTATCCAAAGGAGTTGAATGGACTTTGTTTGATGAACTCTACAGCTCAGGCCGATTCCAAAGAGAAGAAGGTCAATCGAGATCGCGCAATAGAAGCGGTACAGAAAAACAAAAACAGTTTTGTCAGAATTTCGGTCACCAATCTGTTTCGCCCAAAGAACAGAACAATTTTTTCTGAGGAATTAAAACAGGTTAAATCGGAAGCATTAAAAATGTCAGTTGAAGGAATTGTTGCCGCTTTAAATGGTATGAAGATTAGAAAAGATAGAACAAAAGTATTTAGAACATTGTCTTGTAAAAAAATGATGATAATTGGCAAACGAGATCCTGTTTTAGATTATGAGGCCTTAAATAATCAAACAAAAAACACTGACATTTCTTTAGTGGAATTTCCCGA
>JBATIW010000338.1:0-6675 GCA_049668005.1 Maribacter sp. | reverse complement strand
AGAAGCTGTTTTAGTTGATTATGGAGTGGCACAAATAAACATTGTTGGTCCAGAAAAGTACACTAGTCCAAACCAAGAAATAGCAGAAAACATAAATCTTCGAATAACTAAAAAAGGAGAAATTCTTGATCAAAATAGCGTAATCATTGCCCTGGGTAATCTTAAATCCTATTTACAAAAAATCAATACGGATTTGACCAAAGAACAACGATCAAATAGTGTCAGGGCCGTAATTAAGCCCGATGCAAATACTCCAATGGGAGTATTAAAAGATGTAGAAGCTGTTTTAGTTGATTATGGAGTGGCACAAATAAACATTGTTGGTCCAGAAAAGTACACTAGTCCAACCCAAGAAATACAAGTGCATGAAGGCGCCACTAATTCCCAAATCAAGGAATACAATACTTTAGCCAAAAAATATAATGCCGTTCCCATAGAAAAGCGAAAAATCCCGCTCTCTGATTTAGAGATATTAGAGTCTGTTTATCGAAAAATGAACGAATCCCAAAAGGAAAAAGCGCAACCATTCCCCGAATGCCTTTCAAAAAAAGTACAGGACGGGGCTACTAAGAAACAAATCAAAGAATACAATGTCTTAGCCAAGAAGTATAATCGCCAATTAAGTAAATCCAAACATATTCAGATTTATAAATCTGATGTGGAAAGATTGGATTATCTATATGGAATGATGACCCCTGAGCAAAAATCAGATGCTGAACCCTTTCCAGATTTTCCAGAACCACCACCTGTACCAGCTGCACCGAAATTTAAAAAGGGAGAGAAAAGCAATATTCCACCGCCACCAAGTCCACCGGACCATAAAGAAGTAGCTAAAGCAGACAAAGTTATCGATGAAATTATTGCAAATCAAGACCCCTATGATGGTAATATAATATTACGCAATAAGAAAGGTCGTAATCTCAATGTATTACAGGGTGAAGATTATATCGAAATGGAAAACCGGATTTCTCCATCACGTCCCACATCTACACCTAAAGGGATACAAGAAGAACAAAGCAAACTATCACCTAATGCACCAGTAGTCAAGGTTGGGGAAATTAGTGATATTCTACCTCCACCATCGCCTACTGCACCTATGGTTCGAAAAGGGGAGCTAAGTACCATTCCACCTCCGCCTCCCAAATCACCTATGGATCATGTGGTAGATATGGCCAAAAAAGATGCAACATTCTATCTTGAAGGTAAAGAGATTTCCTCAGATAAGGCTATTGCTATTCTAAAGAAGAACAAGAAAATAAATATTAGAACTAGACACGAAGGACTTAAAAAACCAATTGTTGAATTATCAACAAAACCAATTGTCATCAAAAAGTGAACAAAATCATAAATTCAATAGTAAAGCCTCGATTTTCGAGGCTTTTTTGTAACAAATCCTTATAGATGGCGTTCTAATAGTCTATATGAACCATCAATCAAAGCTGAATTGGCATCCTGAGCGCAGTCGAAGGGTCGTTTCAGTATTAAAATCAGAACACTATGTTACAGCAATTTTTTATCCTCTGTTCCGGGGCCGATGCCTCCTTGCTTAAAACCTGTTCACAAGGCGAACAAAACAAATATGCCGGTATAGGCGCAACCGTTTTCTTTACCGCAGTAATGGCCTTTTTAGCCAGCGCATATGCCCTTTACACCGTATTTGACACTATTTATGCCGCCATATTCTTCGGACTTATTTGGGGCCTCCTGATTTTCAATTTAGACCGCTTTATTGTTTCCACAATAAAAAAACGCGATAGTTTTGGCAATGAACTTATGCAGGCCACACCACGTATTATTTTAGCGGTAATTATAGCAGTTGTAATTTCCAAACCCTTGGAGATGAAGATTTTTGAAAAGGAAATCAACCAAGTTTTATTGGAACAGAAAAACGAGCTCACCTTAGCCAATAAAGATCAAATAGCACTACAATATAACCCAGTAATAGAAGAATTGAATCAAGATATTGCTGCTTTAAAAACTGAAATCGATACTCAGGAATCAGAAACAAATGCCCTATATGACACTTATATTACTGAGGCTGAAGGTACTGCTGGGACCATGCTATTGGGCAAAGGTCCTGTATATGCAGAGAAACGTGAAAAACATGATGCGGCTTTAGCCGAATTACAAGAACTAAAGAAAGCCAATGCCGATAAAATAGTGGCAATAGAAACCCAAATTGTAGGGCTCCAATCTGAATATACAATTGCTGTAAAGGATTCCCAGCCTATCATAGATGGATTTGATGGACTCATGGCGCGTATTAATGCCTTGGGGGAACTACCTTGGTTTCCATCATTTTTTATCTTTTTATTGTTCTTAGCCATAGAAACTTCACCCATAATCGCCAAACTATTGGCACCAAAAGGTGAATATGACATTAAACTGGAAGAGGAAGAGAGCATCCTAAAAACTTGGGTTGCCCAAAAAGTTGAGGAGCGAAATAAAATTCTTGCTACAGATAGAATCTTAAATAATAAGATATATAGTGAAATTGAGGAAGAGGAAGCTGTTTATGCTTATAAGAAGCAGAAAGCAGAAGAATTAATGCGTTTGCAGGCAGATAAGTTCCATGAGATTCAAGTAAAGGGATTGTAATTTCCTGACATTGGTTATAAAGAATCACCTCTTTTAAATAATCTCCATTTTTTTCAATAAAAAGGAGGCATTCATATTTTGGCAAATCCCTTTTTTGAATTTATAATCGAAGTGTAATTCGTCATCGATGATCTCGGCATCAAAAAAGAAGTTTTGCACTTGTGGCAAATCATTGGCTGCATCACATAAACTAAGGTCATGCGTTGCAATGATTCCCGTTGATTTGGAAGCCACCAATTTTTCAACGAATTTTCTAGAACCCTTGGCCTTGTCGGTACTATTTGTGCCTTTCAATATTTCATCCAAAACAATAAAATAACGATCCTTTTTAATTTCCTCAACAATAAACTTTAAGCGTTTCAATTCAGAAAAGAAATAGGATTCATCATCCGTTAGCGAATCGGCCGTTCGCATACTGGTCATCAATTTTATAGGCTTGTAATCAGTATTTGATGAGCAAACAGGCAATCCCACATTGGCCATAACAATTTGTAGGGAGACCGTTCGCAAAAATGTGCTTTTCCCAGCCATATTTGCCCCGGTAATGATTAAAAACTGCGCTCTATCAATCTGAAAGTCATTCAATACTCTTTTTTCCGGAGCTAATAAAGGATGTCCCGCATCCTTTGATTTCAAGATGGGTTTTTCATCCGAAATCATTGGAAAGGAATACTCGGGATGGTTAAAGGCAAAGTTCCCAAAACTATTATAGGCATCAAAAAATGCGATTACCTTGAACCAAGCTTCTACTTCGTCACCATGGTTTTGAATCCATTTCTCAATCTTAAAACACTGCTGAAGATCCCATAACAAAAATGAATTTCCCAAAAACCCAAAAATCATATTGTTCCTTTGGTCGAGTGCATTTAAAATTTTAGAGAACTCCTCCAAAATACTTGATGTCTTTGTCTTATCATGCAATACAATAAGCTGTTGTTCTTTTAATAAATCAGTAGTAAAATGGGTGTTCTCCAACTCCACAATCAACTTTTGATATTGATGGAATGTACTTTGGACTTTTGAGGTATTTGCCCATAGTTTATTGATCTTTTTCAAATACGATCCAGTAATACCCAGGCCAACGAATAACCAGATTATAACACCCCATCCGTTTAAAACATCCAAAAAATACATCACGAACAAAGCCACGGAGATCAATGAAAAAATCTTTGGAAAATAAGACATGTATTTTGGTACAAATACCTGATAGGTCCTTAGCCATTTTATTATAACATTAAAGGGCGTTTCAGTTTTGACCAAACTTGCGATGGCCGAAAAATTCTGTCGCCACTCAGACATTTGTCCTAGTTCTTTTATCGCTTCCTGTTTTGCTGGAATGCCATCAATCGAATTCTCCAGCAACAGGGATGAAAATAACGCACCACCCTGTTTCAAAGCTGTTCTATTCGCATATTGATAAAAAGAACCACGCCCGAACAAATCAATATCCTGACTAAAATAATGTTCTGGATTCTTGAACTCAGCTCCATCTGGCAAATGATGGAATTTTCGTTGAAGCACTTCAACTTCTGTGGCATTTATGGTCAGCAATGCTTTTAATCTATCCCTTCTATATTGTAAATCGGAATGTCTTGACACCAAAAAGATAAAAAGCACAATAGTTATTGCAATAATGGCCCAAACCAATCTTGCATTACCAAAAGAAAAATATACACCGATTACCGCTATGCAAAAAATGACCAATCGCAACATACTCGAAGCGTACAATTGTTTTTGTACTTGTGACAATTGACTTTTGTAGTTCGAGATTTGACTGTTGTAAAACGCTGTAGTATCCTGCATTCGGGAAATAGCTTTTATAGCCCGTAAAGATAGTTAAACTACACTAGCTTTTGCCCTTGGCATTCAGCATGGCTATCTGCCCTAAATGATAGATGTCGTGTTGGGCAATACTCTGCAGAATAGGCCCAAAAGTATACTTCTTGCCAGGTACCTTTTCATCAAGTAGTTCATCGGTGCAATTGGCCAAAAATTCCAAGAGTTCGTTCTGGGTATTGCGAATTTCCGACTTCATTAAATTCCACTCCTGCTCGTTACTGACATGAACCTGTGTCCAATCATTCAATTCATCAATAATGATGTCATAAACTGCATCGCCTTGAAGTTTTTTCAAAACGAAGATGCGCCAGTTGATAATATGCTGTAATAAAACCGCTATTGTTTTATCGCCGTAAATTTCGTCATTCACACATTCCCAATCCACGGCATCCAATTTTTTCATAACTGAATCACCATACCATGGTTTGCCATCAAAACATTCCTTTAAGTCGTCAATGATATAATCAAGTCTATTCCCCATTACTTATTCCAATACATCTAATTCCGCTTTGAGTTTTTTGGTAAATTTTGAGACCACTAGGTCATAGGAATGATCCACCAATTCCATAATCAATTTTGGTGGAAGATTTTCCAGGTAAAGTGTATTCCAATGCACCTTGCTCATGTGGTATCCTGGTGTAATAATACCGTCATGCTCCTCTCTTAAAACAATCGCTTTTTCAGGATCACATTTGAGGTTGGCTTGTGACGGAATTCGTTCTAAGGGCACTAAGGCGAACATTTTGCCCATGACCTTGAATACCAAAGTTTGCTCATCAAAAGGAAATTCTTCCGTTATGCCTTTTTTTGAAATACAATACTCCCTAAATGCTTCAATATGCATATACTAAGGTTAAATACCCGTGGAATCGTAAACTATGACCTTATTCCATAAATGGCTAGATTCCTCAATGAATAATTTATGTGGTGCCTCATCCTGATATTTTTGTTGGGCATCGACCGATTCAAAAGTAACTATCAAAGAGTAGGTAAATGACCCATCAACAACATCCCTGCTAGCCCTAGGGGGTGTTCCTATAAAATTGGTCTTTGCATAGGCCGAATGATCCAAAAACTTCTTTAAGGAAGTTTCAAAAGCGGTACGATCCTCTTGATTATCCGGGTTTGAAAGCCAAAAATAAACAGTGTGTGCAAAATTTGCATCGAATTCTCCCATAGTGTTCTCTGTTTGAGCATTACTTGATATGGCAAAAGTTAAAAATAGTAAGGTGCAGATTGTTTTTGTCATGATGTTGAAAATAGTTTGCTTTTATATGTCTCGCCTTGAGTCTATCTGGAGTGTAACCAAAGAACTCAAACAGTCAGCAAAATGTTTTTATTTGCTTAATAAGTCTTTTTGTTTTTCAGGTATCTTCAAAGCCGTATAATCCAATTTCCAGCCTATGGTCTCCACTAACTTTTCAATAAGCAGCACTGCTTCCACAGCTTCACGTTTTGCAGTATCCATCAACCCGCTTTCAGGTATTTTTTCCAAAATGTGTTTTTTCGCTTCCTTGTTCAACGAAGTAAGGTCGTTCGGGGTAAAGGTATTGAAGAGTCCGTTCTGAATATCATAGAATTCCAACTCCGGTTCAATTGAAATTACTTCAGGCTCAGGAAAATTGGTCAAGATTATTTTCTTCTTTTCATTATCGGCATGCATGAATATCTTCTGCAAGTCATATCCAATTTGGGCCTTGGCATTTATAACAATCAAAGCTTTCTTTTTACTGCTTACCAAGCTCATAAAATGTTCCTTGGTATTTTCATATTTATAAATTTCGGCAAAATCCCCTTCTACCGAAATAAGCTTGCAAACGCTCTTTATTCTTTCCAATAGTACAGTAGATTGATGTTCTGTGAGTTCTTTACTCTTCTTTTTTCTGAATAACGAAAACATCCAATACATGGTTATGGCACCAAGTATTAATCCCATAAAAACCTCAACAATACTATCCATTTTTCTTTCCGATTTCCCCTAAATGGGTGTACTTAAATCCTTTGTCATATTTTAATCCGTAACCCAAAACCCTGTCCAATGAGGAATGTGAGAACATAATTATCCCGACCAATTGAATGATCGGGGACGAGATATACAATCCCGCAAAATATAAAAGAATAGCCAATCCTTTATGGTGAAAAAGATTATAAGTGAAAGCCCCGATTTTATCTCCTAAAACATAGCCCAACATTCCAATATCCGGTGCGAGTATAAGCACCAAAAACCACCACCACTGG
>JBATIW010000337.1:0-13198 GCA_049668005.1 Maribacter sp. | reverse complement strand
GCTCAGTACTATCCGATAATTTCTTGATAATCTTTTTATCTTTTTCGATTTCATTTCGCAAAAAATCCTGGGTTTTTTCAAGGTTTTTAATCTCCTTTTTAAGTTCCCTGTGAATGAGTAGTGAATTAGTGTCAAAAAAGAACATCCACACAACAAAAGCAGTCAATACCAAAACATAGATATTGGTCAATATCCCAAACCACTTCTTCTTTTTTAGATTTTTTATTCCCATATTCGATTATGCCAGTTTTTCATTGATGATAGTACGTACAATATCAACAGCGACCGTATTGTATTTATTGTTTGGGATAATAATATCAGCATATTCCTTACTCGGTTCAATGAACTGATCATGCATGGGTTTTAAGATGGTCTGATATTTTTTTAATGTTTCATCAAGGTTCCAACCACGCTCATTCACGTCTCTCTTTAATCGCCGAATTAGCCGTTCATCTGAATCTGCATGTACATATATCTTAATATCGAACATATCACGTATTGTTTGATTGGTCATAATTAAAATACCTTCAACAATCATAACCTTTCTTGCATAGGTTTCTACCGTATCACTAGTTCTATTGCACTCAATAAATGAATAGACGGGTTGTTGAATTGATTTTCCTGATTTTAATTCCTTCAAGTGATTCTCCAACAATTTAAAATCAATGGATTTCGGATGATCAAAATTGGTTTCTTTCCTTTCAACAAGTGTTAAGTGGGATAAGTCGTTGTAATAGGAATCTTGCGAAATAACACCGACTTCCTCGGCTGGAAACTCATTGATTATTTGATTGACTACCGTGGTCTTTCCACAACCTGTTCCACCAGCAATCCCTATTATCAACATACTTTTTTATTTTATTCAAAAATAATGATTTGGTGTGAAACCAACCTTTATTGTAACATGTTCTTGTTGGTAATTGTACAACTTCTTGTTCGGTATTTGAATAAAAAGTATATTCACAAGGTAACTTGAAATATGAATGTGAAAATACCACATTTTAGACTCAATTTGTTATAAAAACCAATTCCTTTTCTTTATGGAATCATGAAATTTTGCCTCTAGCATGTGAGTTACATCAGACTATAACGATTGCGGTATTCAATCGTCTTCATGATTAGTTCATTTACATAAGGTGGGAGGATTCAATTTTATAAAATTATATGACATCTGTCATAAATTCTATGTCCACTTGGCCCTAATTTTGCCCCGTAGTTATAAGGAATAATGCATCTGAACCTAGTTTGGATATAAATGATAAATAATTTAAAAACTAAAACCATGAACATTTCCCATATTGAACATATTGGTATAGCGGTAGATAATTTGGAAGAATCAATCAAGTACTATGAAGGGGTTCTTGGATTAAAATGCTACGCTATTGAAGAGGTTGTTGATCAAAAAGTGAAAACAGCCTTTTTTTTAGTAGGATCCACAAAAATTGAATTGTTGGAAAGTACCTCTCCTGAAGGGCCTATTGGTAAATTCATTGACAAAAAAGGACCTGGAATGCATCATATTGCATTTGCGGTGAAAGACACTGACGAAGCATTGAAGACGGCTGAAGATAGGGGTGTACGACTTATTGATAAGGTTTCCCGAAAAGGGGCTGAAGGTTTACATATCGGCTTCCTACATCCTAAATCAACAAATGGGGTCCTGACAGAACTATGTTCTATAAAAGATTAAGTCAATAGGGTCAAATACTAAATAAAAATTAAGGTAACCATAGATAATAATGGCAAATCAAGATAAAATTAACGAGCTCATTGAAAAAAGAGCTGAAGCAAAATTAGGAGGCGGAGAAAAAAGAATTGATTCGCAACATGCCAAAGGGAAATTAACGGCTCGTGAAAGGATAGATCTTTTACTTGATGAAGACAGTTTCGAGGAATTTGATATGTTCGTTACCCACAGGACAAAATCGTTTGGACTCGATAAGCAAAGGATTCTTTCAGATGGCGTAATTACAGGACATGGTACCATTGATGGTAGAATCGTTTATGTATTCTCACAGGATTTTACTGTTTTTGGGGGATCATTATCAGAGACCTATGCTTTAAAGATTTGTAAGGTTATGGACATGGCCATGAAAATTGGTGTTCCGGTAATTGGTCTTAATGATAGTGGTGGGGCCCGTATACAAGAAGGTGTACGATCCTTGGCAGGGTATGCTGAAATTTTTCAAAGAAACATTATGGCTTCCGGAGTAATTCCACAAATATCATCCATTTTAGGGCCATGTGCCGGTGGGGCCGTTTATTCCCCGGCTTTGACCGATTTTACGATTATGACCGATAAAACCAGTTATATGTTCGTAACGGGACCTAAAGTAGTTCAGACGGTGACAGGGGAAGTAGTTACTGCAGAGCAATTGGGAGGTGCAAATATTCATTCTACAAAATCTGGTGTATCCCATTTCCTGGCTGAAAGCGATGAAGAGAACATATTATTGATTCGTAAATTGATGAGTTACTTACCATCAAACAATCTGGAAGATCCACCATCAATCGTCTGTGACGATCCAATTGATAGATTGGACGACGTATTGAATGAGATCATTCCTGAAAACCCAAATCAACCTTATGATATTGTTGATGTTATTTCGGTAATCGTTGATAATGGAGAGTTTACGGAGGTTCATAGGAATTATGCACGAAACATTGCGGTTGGTTTTGCACGGTTTAATGGCCGATCTGTTGGTATAGTTGCCAACCAACCTAAATATTATGCAGGTGTTCTCGATATAGAAGCTTCAAGAAAAGCAGCCCGTTTTGTTCGTTTTTGTGATGCATTTAATATTCCAGTAGTGACCTTGGTTGATGTTCCCGGATTCTTGCCGGGTACGGGACAGGAATATGGCGGTATTATTCTTCATGGCGCGAAATTATTGTTCGCATACGGTGAGGCAACAGTACCTAAAGTGACCATAACGCTTCGCAAATCATACGGTGGTGCACATGACGTAATGAGTTGTAAGCAACTACGAGGTGATTTGAATTATGCTTGGCCAACGGCTGAAATCGCGGTTATGGGTGCCAAGGGTGCCGTAGAAGTACTTGAGGGAAGCAATATTCGAAAAATTGAGGATAGCGATGAAAAAAGCAAATACATTGAGCAAAAGGAAGATGAATATACTGCGAAATTCGCCAACCCATATGTAGCTGCTAAATATGGTTTTATCGATGATGTTATTGAACCTCGAAATACACGATTCAGAATCGTTAGGGCGCTTGAATTACTTTCTAATAAGAAAGAAGTGAATCCTGCTAAAAAACACTCAAATATTCCATTATGATGTTATTGAATATGAGTTTGCAAATAGATCAGATAAATGAAGGATATGTTATTCTATTGACAGGTCTATTGATAGTTTTTAGTGCGTTATTGACACTATCACTATTCTTTAAGTTTGGACTCCCTTTAATGCTCTATGTATACAAGATCATTACCAAAGGAAGGGATAAGAAGATCAAGGACATTCCTATTAATGCGGATAAGGAATTTACAGGTGAAGTAGCTGCGGCAATATCATCTGCAATTCATTTATATCTAAATGAACAGCATGATAATGAAAATGCCGTCTTGACCATTAAGCAAGCCAGAAAATTATATTCCCCATGGAGTTCAAAGATCTATGCGACACATCATCATAGGCTATAACGAGAAAGCAAAGAAGAGGTTAAAAGAATCATTAAGAAAGAGCAATGAAAAATTTCACATTCAAAATAAAGGGTAATAATTATAATGTTAAAATTCTTTCCCATGAGGGAAATGAAATTCAGTTAGAAGTGAACGGAACTTCCTATTCCGCAAAAATGAAAGAGGAAATCAAGAAGGCAAAAACACCTACATTGGTTCGTGCTGCGTCAAAAAGACCTTCAGAGCCCCTTAAGGTAAACCCAAGTTCATCCAAAACAAAAATTGTTGCGCCTATACCAGGTGTGGTCTTGTCTATAGATGTAAAGGTAGGCGATACTATTAAAGTGGGTGATAGGTTACTCTTACTTGAGGCGATGAAAATGGAAAACAACATCACATCAGAAAAGGCCGGGACGATTACAGCCGTTAAAATCACCGTAGGTCAACAAGTATTGCAAAACGAAATAATGATAGAATTAGAATAGAAATTGATAAGTCAATGTGTCTTTATCAAAGTATTGACCAATGCTGAACATTGACTTATAAAAATTAAATAATGAAGAAATTACTAATAATATTCGGAGTTTTATCACTACTCATTTTCATAAGACCTGTACTTGGTTTTAACAGTGAATCAAAAACCAATGAGAATATCACACTAGATAATACGGAACAAGTTGATACACAGGAGGAAGGTATGTATACCAATGCGTTCCACGGGATTCAACAGTTTTATAACTACACTGGTTTTGCAAATGCCACCTGGGGCCATATACTGATGATTCTTATAGGAATCATATTCATATATCTAGGTATTAAATTTGACTATGAGCCGCTGTTGTTAATTCCCATTGGTATTGGGGTGATTATAGGGAATATCCCGTTTGTAGCTGGGAACCAAACAGGTATCTACGAAACAGGTTCTGTATTGAATTACCTTTATTTTGGAGTGGTTAAAGGCATCTATCCCCCCTTGATATTCTTGGGGATTGGGGCAATGACCGATTTTTCCTCACTTATCGCCAACCCTAAATTAATGTTATTGGGTGCGGCTGCTCAAATTGGTGTATTTGCAACTTTTTTAGGAGCTCTATATTTAGGTTTCAATCTTCCTGAAGCAGGTGCGATCGGTATTATCGGTGGAGCCGATGGCCCTACGGCCATTTTCCTTTCATCAAAATTAGCGAACGGTATCAATATATTACCAGATGGTACAACGGTTAAAAACCTAATAGGACCCATAGCAATTGCTGCCTATTCCTATATGGCCTTGGTGCCTGTGATTCAGCCACCTATCATGCGATTATTAGTGTCAAAAGAAGATAGGAAAATAAAGATGAAACCACCAAGGGCCGTTAGCCAAAAAGAAAAAATGATTTTCCCCGTTGTGGCATTATTATTAACCACCTTCATTTCACCTAGTGCCTTGCCATTGTTAGGTATGTTGTTCTTTGGTAATTTATTAAAAGAATCAGGAAGAACTGAACGACTCGCAGATACGGCACGCACAAAGCTTATAGATATTGTTACTATCCTATTGGGTGTAACCGTTGGGGCTTCTACCCAAGCCGATATATTCATAACCAAAGATTCTATGATGATATTTGGTCTTGGAGCCGTATCATTTGTAATAGCTACTATTGGAGGATTATTGTTTGCCAAGCTCATGAATTTGTTTTTAAAAGGAGACAATAAAATCAACCCGTTAATTGGAGCCTCAGGGGTTTCTGCGGTACCAGATAGTGCAAGGGTTGTTCATGCCGAGGGATTAAAATCCGATCCCAATAATTATTTACTGATGCATGCCATGGCGCCCAATGTATCAGGTGTAATAGGATCTGCGATTGCAGCAGGTATCTTATTGAGCTTTTTAGGATAAATAATTAACCAATAATTGGAAAACTAAAAATAACAGTAAAATGAAAATTCCAAATATAATGACAGCTGAAGACGCTGTTAAACTTATAAAATCAGGAAACAGAGTATTGATTCAAGGAGGTTCTGCCACGCCACAAACACTGGTCAGGGCCATGGTAGCAAGGGCCCCTGAATTAAGGAATGTTGAAATTGTACACCTACATACTGAAGGGGAATGCGGATATACTGCGCCAGAAGTAAGGGATAGCTTTCATACCAATGCTTTTTTTATCGGTGGAAATATTAGAAGAATGATCGGTAATACTGCCGATTATATCCCAATTTTCTTAAGTGATATTCCAAGTTTGTTCCGTCAAGGGTATATGGATATTGATGTGGTCCTAGTGAATGTCTCTCCTCCTGATAAGCATGGATTTTGTTCATTGGGAGTTTCAGTCGATATTGTTATCTCGGCCATAGAAAAAGGTAAGAAAATAATAGCACAAGTCAATCCACGCATGCCAAGGACTTTTGGTGATGCATTAGTGAATTTAAGAAATTTTGATGCCTGTGTTGAGGTGGTTGAGGAAATTCATGAAATGAAATTGGCAACTCCTACCGAGCAAGAAATTTTAATAGGTAAAAATATAGCGGAAATTATCGAAGATGGCGCTACACTCCAGATGGGTATTGGAGGTATTCCCAATGCTGTTTTGAGTTTTTTAGGCAATCACAAGGATTTGGGAGTACATACCGAAATGTTTTCCGAGGGCATTGTTGATCTCGTGGAAAAAGATATTGTCACTGGTTCAAAAAAGAAATTGAATCCATATAAAATAGTATCCGGTTTTGCGATGGGTTCAAGACGCCTCTATGATTTCATGGATGATAACCCAGAAATTGAAATGAAAGATATCGCCTATGTTAACGATACTGCCGTTATTCGTCAAAACCCTAAAGTAACAGCCATTAATTCGGCTATAGAAATAGACTTTACGGGCCAGGTATGTGCCGATTCAATTGGTACAAGAATGTTTTCAGGGGTTGGTGGTCAAATGGACTTTATGCGTGGCGCAGCTTTATCACCTGGAGGAAAACCGATTATCGCAATTACATCCGCTACGGCAAAAGGGGTTTCTAAAATTGTGCCGATGCTAAAACAAGGAGCAGGTGTGGTAACTACACGTGCACATGCCAGATATGTAGCAACTGAATATGGCGTTGCCGAGTTGTTCGGTAGAAACTTGAAACAACGTGCACAATCATTACGTGATATTGCACATCCTGATCATAGGGAAGCATTGGATATAGCTATTCATGAAAGATTCGGTAGTAGCCTAATGGTTAACTAACTTTGTCTTATTTATAACAAACAAACAAGTACATCACTATTAATAGTACATATTATGAACGATTCAAATAAATCACTTTTTTCGGAATTCAGTCCTGTTACCAAACAAGAGTGGATGGAAAAAGTGGGCATTGATCTTAAAGGTGCTGATTTTAATAAAAAGCTGGTTTGGAAAAACTTGAGCAAAATCGAAATACAGCCTTTTTACAATGCTGAGGACAAACAGGACTATATAAAGAACACTGGTGAGAACTCACAAACCTTGATTAACTATAGGGCTATTGCAGTGCATTCTGCTGAGCGTGGAAATAAACTAGCTTTAAGAGCTATTGAAGAAGGAATCAATGGTTTACTTTTTACAGTGGATAAACGTATCTCCGTAGGTGAGCTTCTAGAAGGTATTGATCTAAATAAAATAACCGTTTCTTTCATTTTACAGGCTGATGCTGTTGCATTTGCTACTGATTTTTTTGAATTAGTAAAGGGTCAGAACATTACATCGGAAAATCTAAAAGGTTTCATTGATGTAGCAATCATTTCCGATTATCTGACACAAGGAAATTTTGAAGAGAATCTAATGAATACTGCGGCCAATCTAATAAAACTGGCAACGGATTATCCAAATTTCAAAGCACTTACCATTTCAGGTAGCGAGTATTTGGATTCAGGCGCTAATCAAGTACAAGAAGTAGCATATACCTTAAGTTCACTGGTTTTTTTAATTGAAAAACTTAAGGAAAGGGAAATATCCTTGCAAGAAGTTTTTGATAGCCTAAATTTCAAATTGGCCATTGGTTCAGAGTATTTTGTTGAAATTGGAAAATTCAGGGCATTTAATAGTTTGCTTAACGAAGTTGCGGGTAAATACGGTATTACTGAATATACACATACAATAATTGCCAAAACTTCTATCTGGAGCAAATCCGTTACTGATCCACATACCAATTTATTACGGGCAACAACCGAGGCCATGTCTGCTATTTTAGGGAATGTCGATGCTGTTTTAATTGATTCCTATGATAATGAATTCAATGATGCCTCAGATTTTTCAAGTAGGATTGCCGGTAATATTTCAACCATTCTAAAAGAGGAATCCTATTTGGGCATGGTTGCCAACCCTGTAGACGGTTCTTATTATATTGAGGAGGTTAGCGCTAAGATTGCCGCCAAAGCATTGGAACTATTCAAGGACATCGAAGAAAACGGAGGATTCTACAAATCCTTTGAAAGTGAAGTGATACAGCAGCATATTGCTGAAATCCGTCAAGAAAAAATCAAATTGATAAGTCAAAGAAGGCTCCCAATGGTGGGCGTCAATAAGTACCCGAATTTAATGGAGACGATTGCTGCTTCTGTGCTTTCGTCAGGAGCGGAAAACAATACAAAGCTCCTTAGGCCAAGAAGAGCTTCCTTGGAGATTGAGGCCATTAGGAAAACGACAGAGGAATTTGTTGAAAAAACCAACAAGCGTCCCGTTGTGGAATTAACGAGTTTTGGTAACCTTACGATGAGAAAAGCAAGGGCAGCCTTTGCATATGACTTTATTGGTGTTAGTGGTTTTATTGTATTGCAAGAACAGAGCTATTCATCGGCCCAGGAAGCCGCAGAACAGAGTGCCAAATCAGCCTCTAGTGTTGTGGTGATTTGCAGTTCTGATCAAGATTATGAGGAGCACGCAGTAGCCTTCGTAAAAACATTCAGATCTTTGAATAGCGACAAAGTACTATTGCTGGCTGGTAATGCAACAAATATAATTAATGAATTGACTGATGCTGGTCTTGATGGTTGCGTAAATATTAAATCAGATGTAATCACAACCATATCAAGCATTCAGAATAAAATACAGAAAACAATTAAATCCTTAGAAGTATGAGACCCGATTTTTCAGATTTAACGCTAAACGAAGCAGTCACTCAAAAGGCTGTAGCTTCAGGGGAAAAAGAAGTTTGGAATACACCCGAAGGAATACCTGTAAAGAAATATTTTACAAAAGAAGATATTAGAGATGCCGAGCATTTGAACTTCGCGGCTGGTGTCCCTCCATTTTTAAGAGGGCCATACAGTACAATGTACGTTACACGTCCTTGGACAATTAGACAATATGCTGGATTTTCAACTGCGGAGGAGTCTAACGCCTTCTATAGAAGAAATTTGGCCGCTGGTCAAAAAGGACTTTCAGTTGCTTTTGATTTGGCAACACATAGAGGATACGATTCAGATCATCCCCGTGTTACTGGAGATGTTGGTAAAGCAGGGGTGGCGATTGATTCTATCTTGGATATGGAAATTTTATTTGACCAGATTCCGTTAGATAAAATGTCTGTTTCTATGACCATGAATGGTGCGGTACTTCCAATCATGGCTTTTTATATTGCTGCAGCTAAAAAGCAAGGCGTTTCCTTAGATCATTTGAGTGGAACCATTCAAAATGATATTTTGAAAGAATTTATGGTGCGTAATACGTATATCTATCCACCATTACCTTCTATGAAGATTATCGGTGATATTTTTGAGTATACTACCCAGAATATGCCGAAGTTCAATTCAATTTCCATTAGCGGTTACCATATGCAGGAAGCTGGTGCCACTGCGGATATTGAGTTAGCATATACGCTTGCCGATGGAATGGAATATATTAGAACTGGATTGAAATCAGGTTTGAAGATTGATGAATTTGCTCCAAGATTGTCCTTTTTCTGGGCAGTAGGAATGAATCATTTTATGGAAATTGCTAAAATGCGGGCAGCACGAATGCTTTGGGCAAAAATTATAAAGCAGTTTAATCCAACAAATCCGAAATCCATGGCATTGCGTACGCATAGCCAAACTTCGGGATGGAGTTTGAGCGAGCAAGATCCCTTCAACAATGTGGCTCGTACGTGCATCGAGGCAATGGCCGCTGGCTTGGGAGGTACGCAATCCTTGCATACCAATGCATTGGATGAAGCGATTGCACTTCCAACGGACTTCTCTGCAAGGATAGCCCGTAATACACAGATTTACATTCAAGATGAAACCCAAATTACAAAGGCAGTTGATCCTTGGGCAGGTTCGTATTATGTAGAATATTTAACACAGGAAATCGCCAAGAAGGCGTGGGCTTTGATTGAAGAAGTTGAAGAACTTGGAGGAATGGCAAAAGCTATTGAGACAGGAGTCCCTAAAATGCGAATTGAAGAGGCTTCGGCCCGGAAACAGGCACGATTGGATTCAGGTCAGGATATTTTGGTGGGTGTGAACAAATTCAAAACAAAAGAGAAATCAAATATCGAAATACTGGAAGTTGACAATACGATTGTACGCGACTCCCAAATTGAGCGTCTGAAGAAATTAAGGGCCAATAGGGATCAATCAATTGTCGATGCTAATCTATCCGCACTTTCAAAATGTGCGGAGACGGGAGAAGGCAATTTATTGGAATTGGCAGTTGAAGCTGCTGAAAATTTTGCTACTTTGGGGGAAATATCAGATGCTTTAGAGGTTCATTTTGGACGTCATAAAGCGGATACCAAATTAATAAGTGGCGTGTACAGTAAGGAAGTAGATAATGATAGCACATTCGCAAAGGCCCAAAAATTGGCAGATAAATTTGCTGAAATAGAAGGTCGTCGCCCAAGGGTGATGGTCGCTAAAATGGGTCAAGATGGGCACGATAGGGGAGCCAAGGTAGTAGCTTCCAGTTTTGCAGATTTAGGTTTTGATGTTGATATGGGCTCTCTATTCCAAACACCAGAGGAAGTTGCAAAACAAGCCATAGAAAATGATGTCCACTTTGTAGGTGCCTCTAGTTTGGCTGCCGGTCATAAAACATTGATCCCACAATTGATAGGGGAATTGGATAAACTGGGAAGACCAGATATTATGGTGTTTGCGGGGGGGGTAATCCCAGAACAGGATTATGACTACTTGTTAGAGCGAAAGGTTGCTGCCATATTTGGACCTGGATCTGTAATCTCTGAATCCGCGATTACGATTATGGAGAAATATTTGGAACAGGCATAGGAAAGAACATCGTAGGTATTAAAGGTTGTATGGAATTTGATTTCATGCAACCTTTTTTTTATGTATTTACTTTTGTAAGGATAGGCCAGCATTAAAGGCATCAAGAGCAGAAGACACGGTAGCCGCGTTCGCTTCTGACAGCCTATCCCAAGTTACTCCAGGAGAAATGGTGCCATAGATCATACTCTGTGTCCAAATAGAAGCTATATTCTTTCGAATGAAAAATTCGTATTCCTTTTTAGGATGATGTTGATTTAGGTACATCAAATGTCGCATGAACACGCCTTTGAATTGTTTAGCGTCTGCATTACAATCATCAGGTTCGCATAAGAGTTCAACCAAAATGAGATTATCATTGGTCAAATGATTTAAAGTAGCCTCAACAATCGATTCAGCACTTTTTAAGTATGTTTCCCCACCTGTTATTTTATATAGGTTTACGAGTCCTGTTAAAACCACACCTTGATTATATGTCCATACATTTTTTGAAATCGCTTCTTCTCCTTTAATATTGCGAACCCCATCTTGAATATTTCCATTTGCATCCAATAAATTGGATTTTAACATCCATTCCCAAATAGTTGTTGCCCAATTCAAAGCTGATCTTCCGTTTACATCTTTTGTTCCGCTTAAATGCAATCTAGTGGCTAATGTCAGGGTTAACCCATTACTTATAGACCCGCGATAATTCAATCCTTTTTTCCAATAAAGTCCGCCTTTCTCACTCCACCCTAAGGTAATATCCTCAAATATGATATTGGCCATATCCAAATACCGTTGTTCACCTGTGTATTCCCAGGCATCCAACCAAGCAAGTGCCCACCAACCCTCATCATCATAAAAATCATTGATATAATTTTTGCAAATCCACGCACCTTTTTCTGTTGTGCCCGCTACTTTGAATTCTTTGGTAATATCAAAAGTATGGGCAACTGTTTCTTTGAAACTATCATCTCCGTTCAATTTCGCATTGTTAATTAAGGCAGTTAAAATATTGGCCCCATTCCACCATGAAGTAGTATCCCATAGACCAGTTTCAAGATTATACCAATTCTCTAATTGATAGGTTAATTTCTCCGCTTGTTTATTAATTTGGTTTTGTGCAAAAGTTTGAAAACTTAAACCAACAACCAGGAATATCAAAAGGGGCAGTTTGAACATGTTTGAATTTTTATAAAACCTATATTTAAAATATTGTAGGTACTAAATGGTTTTTTTGAACTCTTCTATAATTAATTGTGCAGCTTTAACAGGTGAAATTTTTGAAGAAATAATGTCTTTTTCCAAATTTGAAAGATGATCTGCAATATTCTTTGAGCCATAGAAAAGTTGCTTCAACTCCTCATTGATATTGTTGTACATCCACTGTATTTGCTGCTGAATTCTGTTCTTATCGAAATAACCATTTTCATCGACTAATTTTTTATATTTCCCAATTTCGTCCCAAACGGTATCTATCCCAATATTTTTTATGGAAGAGGCTGTAGTTACGACTGGGCTCCAGCCTGAATCGGATAGCGGAAAAATGTGTAAGGCATTTTGGTATTGTCGTTTGGCGATTTCACTTTTTTTAATGTTATCACCATCTGCCTTATTAATGACTACCATATCGGCCATTTCCATAATACCTTTTTTAATGCCCTGTAATTCATCACCGGCACCGGATAACATGAGCAATAAGAAGAAATCGGTCATGCCATGAACAGCCGTTTCAGATTGGCCAACACCAACAGTCTCTATCAAGATAACATCATAACCGGCAGCTTCACAAAGTAGCATCGTCTCTCCAGTTTTATTGGCTACACCACCCAGGGTGTCGCCAGTGGCCGAAGGTCTTATATAGGCATTTTCCAAATTTGCCAATTCTTCCATTCGTGTTTTGTCGCCCAGTATACTTCCTTTTGATCTTTGGCTGCTTGGGTCTATCGACAATATCCCTACTTTGTGTCCTTTCGTAATCAAATGTTTTCCAAAAGCTTCAATAAAAGTACTTTTACCAACTCCGGGAACACCTGTTATTCCAATTCTAAGGGAATTACCTGAAAAAGGTAATATAGCTTGGATAATTTCTTTGGCCAGTATTTTATCACTTTCCAGATTACTTTCTACAATGGTGATTCCTCGTGAAAGAATAACCCGATCTCCACTTAAGATACCATCAATATATTCTTTTGCCGATAATCTGCCCTTTGGTTTGTAGTTTTTCATTAATTACTGATTAATATCCAAACAATAAGTTGTTTATAAATGCTCATAACAAAGGTAGTCATATTGCCATAAGCACCATAATCGTGTTTTGGATTTAAAAGGAATCCGGACACGTTCTTGAGGATACTGATTTTAAG
>JBATIW010000336.1:0-18307 GCA_049668005.1 Maribacter sp. | reverse complement strand
ATATATTGCAATATATTAGTATCATCAAGAGTTTCATCAGCCTTAGAAGCGCTATAACCAACTGCTTGCATATTCAAACGTTTAGTAATGGCCCGCTCAATACCATCGAAGGCGCCACCAGCTATAAATAGGATATTTTCAGTATTTACTTCGATGAATTTCTGGTCAGGATGTTTACGTCCCCCCTTTGGTGGGACATTGACAACTGTTCCTTCCAAAAGTTTGAGAAGTCCTTGTTGTACGCCTTCTCCCGAAACATCCCTCGTTATTGAAGGATTATCACTTTTTCGTGCGATTTTATCTATCTCATCAATGAAAACTATTCCACGTTCAGCTTTTTCTAGATTATAATCAGCAGCTTGCAATAAACGGGTAAGAATACTCTCAACATCCTCGCCAACATAACCAGCTTCAGTAAGCACCGTGGCATCAACAATAGCTAAAGGAACCTTTAGCATTTTTGCTATGGTCTTTGCCATTAACGTTTTGCCAGTACCTGTCTGGCCTACCATTATGATATTGCTCTTTTGTATTTCTATATCGTCTTCCTTGGAATGTGGTTGTAATAATCTTTTGTAATGATTGTATACAGCAACTGACATCACCTTTTTCGTGCGCTCTTGACCAATGATGTACGTGTCAAGAAATCCTTTGATCTCTAGTGGTTTTTTAAGAACCAACTCTGCGGAAAGTTCATTTGTTTTTCCTTGATTAGATTCCTCAGCTACAATACCATGAGCCTGTTCTATGCATCGATCACATATATGTGCATCCAAACCAGCGATCAAAAGATTGGTCTCCGGTTTTTTTCTTCCACAAAAAGAACATTCTAAATTTTCTTTTGCCATATCATTATTGTCTAACAAGAATATTAACGATGGAATTTGCTTTTTGGTTCATTATTATTGGAAACAATAACCAATTTGCTAGCATTTTGTCGAAATTAATCAGTATCTCTTACGAGGATTTCGTCAATCATTCCATATTTCTTTGCTTCATCGGCTTTCATCCAATAATCCCTATCACTATCCTCATGAATCTTGTCCAATGTTTGCCCTGAGTGCTTGGATATGATTTGATAAAGCTCTTCTTTCAATTTTAAAATTTCCCGGGCAGTAATTTCGATATCACTTGCTTGGCCTTGTGCGCCACCCATGGGTTGGTGGATCATAACTCGGGAATGGGTGAGTCCACTTCTTTTGCCTTTTTCACCTGCACACAACAAAACCGCACCCATTGATGCCGCCATTCCTGTACAAATTGTAGCAACATCTGGTTTTATGAACTGCATGGTATCATAGATTCCCAATCCTGCATAAACGCTTCCCCCTGGGGAATTAATATATATTTGAATATCTTTTGAGGCATCGGCACTTTCCAAAAACAATAATTGCGCCTGTACTATATTTGCGACTTGGTCACTGATCCCTGTTCCAAGAAAAATTATCCTATCCATCATTAAACGTGAGAAAACATCCATCGCAATGGCATTAAGTTGTCTTTCTTCAATGATGTTGGGGGTCATATTTGTAGGGTACATACTACTCATGATCTTATCATAGTACATACTACTTATTCCCTGATGGTTAATTGCGTAATTTTTGAATTCTTTTCCGTAATCCATGTGGCTTGTATTCAATAATTTAGATAAAAAAGGTGCCGAAAACAACGCTTCGGCACCGCAAAGATACTTATTTTAATCAGACATTTTAAGCAATGGAATTTGCTTTTTTACCTAATAATTATCCGTAAACCTCTTTTACGAAGTTTTCATAAGTAACTTCTTTGGTCTTTAAATTGACTTTCTCCTTATATAGATTAATCAATTTCTGACTCATCAACTGCTCAGATAATCTTTTGACTTCATCCTGGTTGCCCAAAACCCTGGCTGCGATAGTGTCTAGTTCTTCTTCTTGGGGATTTAGCTGGCCAAACTGTGCCATTTGGGTTTTAATGAAACCTTTTGCGAATTCTTTCAGCTCGTCGAATTGGATTTGAATATCATTTTCCTTGATGATCTTACCTTCGATTAATTGATAGCGAAGCCCTTTTTCGGATTTCTCATATTCTTCGTTGGCCTGCTCATCAGAAAGAGGTTCTTCGCCTGTCATTTGAATCCATTTGGTCAAGAATTCTGTGGGTAGCTCAAACTTCGTGTTTTCAATGAAATATTCAGTGATGTCGTTCAATAATTTCTGATCGGATTGTTGTTCGAATTGTTTTTCAGAATCTGCCTTGATTCTTTCTTTCAATTCCTTAGCAGAGGTAACGGTATCTTTTCCAAAAAGTTTGTCAAATAAATCTTGGTCTAGTTTGGCTGGTTCCCTCTCATTGATTTCTTCAATTGTGAACGATACCTCAATATTAATGCCTTTGGCTTTTTCTTGGGGAATTCCCAAGACACTTGAAAGCAAATAATCTTCTTTGAAAAGCCCTTTTGTTTTTAAAGTAATGACATCACCTATTTTTTTGCCCAATAAGCTATCCAATGCTTTTTTGCTTTTCACCTTATCAAGTTCCAAGGTAGTTTTGTTTTCGATTTCCTCTGCTTCACTCTTAAAAGTACCTAGAACTTCGAAGTCTTTGCCTACCTCTTGTTTGTTAACCAGTTTGCCATATTGCTTTTGAATACGCAAAACTTGTTCATCGACCATTTTTTTATCGGCGACGATTTTATATAGTGTAAGCGATTTTTTGGTTTTTAATGGAACTTCAAAATTGGGAGCCAGCCCGAG
This sequence comes from Maribacter sp., assembly GCA_049668005.1. Classification (GTDB taxonomy): domain Bacteria; phylum Bacteroidota; class Bacteroidia; order Flavobacteriales; family Flavobacteriaceae; genus Maribacter_A. The sequence continues at coordinate 15,572 of JBATIW010000336.1, read as the reverse complement.
TTCGAATTCAAAATCCAACTGGTCTTGATCCCAATCAAAATTATCTTGTTGTTTTGGTAATGGATTTCCAAGAACATCCAATTTTTCCTCCGTAAGGTATTTGTTTAGGTTGTCTTGAAGAAGTTTATTGACTTCATCAACCAATACTGCCTTACCATATTGTTTTTTGATAAGACCCATGGGAACATGGCCCTTTCTGAAACCTGGGATATTAGCCTGCTTTTTATAATCGCTGAGTATACGATCAACCTTATCTTGATAGTCATCTTTGGTAATGGCAACCTTTACCACTGCATTTAAATCGTCAATCTGCTCTTTTGTGATGTTCATTTGCGTATCTAATTTTGCATAAATAAAATGGGATGCAAAAGTAGTATATTTTAAATATCCGAGCAAGTTTTTAAGTTACTGGATTTCAAACCTTAAATCAGTTTTTTTTGTCTCCTTTCAATAAGGAAAAGAGGATAGATTGCAAAAAGGAAAGTAATAGGCTAAATAAAAGCGCCCACCAGATACTACTAACTGTAAAACCGGCAATCAAATTGTCGGCCAGTAGTATGATGATTGCATTGATTATCAAAAGAAAGAGCCCGAATGTGATTATGGTAACGGGCAAGGTCAGTATTATTAGAATTGGTTTTACAATAAAATTCAATAGACTTAAGACAATGGCTACGATTATGGCTGTGGTATAAGTATCTACTCCGACACCAGGCAATATTTTTGCTAGAACAACAACTGCCAAGGCGCTTAAAAGAATACGCAATATGAATTTCATAAGTGATTTTTTAATAATAGTAAAAAAAGGTATCGAATTACTCCGATACCTTTAAAAGTAAAAAATATTTTCAATTAAGTAAAGTAAAGACCTGGTAGATTTATGAAATCCATGGTCTTATCGAAAAACTGAACGGGGTTTTCTGCATGGAGCCAATGCCCAGCATTGTCAATTGTTTCAATCTTTGCTATAGGAAAGTGCCTTTGGATGGCATCGCTATCAGAAGGGATTATGTACGCTGATTTATCACCCTTCAAAAATAAGGTAGGGCCTTTATAAATATCCGAAGGACTTATGTCATCACCGATTTCCCCCATTTTATCACCTAATACCTTTAGGTTAAACCGAAAACCTAGTTTTCCCTTTTGCACCCAATATAGGTTTTTCAACAAAAATTGACGGATTCCAAAATCAGGAATGTAAGTACTTAATTCGGTATCGGCTTGTCCCCTTGATTTGATTCGGTCAAAATCCAATTGGTTCAATCCGTCTATAATATGTTGGTGATGCGGAGGGTAATATTTGGGGGCAATATCTGCCACTATCATTTTATACATTAAATCAGGATACGTAAAGGCGAATTGCATTGCAGTCTTTCCACCCATTGAATGTCCCATTATTATGGCATCCTCCAATTTGTATTGTTGTATATAGTGTTTAAGGTCTTCCGCTAGAATATCATAATCAAAATCTTCGGAATGAAAACTTTTACCATGGTTGCGTTGGTCTATGAGGTGAACTTGTAGCCCTTTTTCAGCATATTTCATGCCTAAGGATTTCCAATTGTCGGACATGCCCAAAAACCCATGTAAGATCAATAATGGTTTTCCTTTGCCAATTATATTGGAATGTAAAGACCGGTTCATTTCAGTTTGTTCAAATACATTTTCACTACATTATCCAATCCAAAATAAAGCGATTCGCAGATTAAGGCATGCCCAATCGAAACTTCCAATAAGTTGGGAATATTCTCTTTAAAATATTTTATGTTATCCAAGCTTAGGTCATGACCGGCATTGATGCCCAATCCCAATGAGTTCGCGACTTGTGCGGCTTCAATAAAGGGATCAATACCTTTTAAATTACCCTTCCCAAATGTTTCTGCATAGCTTTCTGTATAAAGCTCAATGCGGTCTGCACCTGTATCAGCAGCGCCTTCTATCATTTTAACATCGGCATCCACAAAAATTGATGTTCTTATTTGGTTTTGCTTGAATGTTTCAATGACATCTTTTAGAAAGTCGCAATGTTTCTTAGTATCCCAGCCAGCATTTGAGGTTATGGCGTCTTCGGCATCGGGCACAAGAGTGACTTGGGTTGGTTGCACTTCCAAAACCAAATCAATGAATTTTTGAATCGGATTACCTTCTATATTGTACTCGGTGGCAACAATTTTTTTCAAATCCTTGGCGTCCTGGTATCTTATGTGTCTTTCGTCAGGCCTTGGGTGCACGGTTATTCCTTGTGCGCCAAAAGTTTCGATATCCTTTGCTACTTTGATCAAATTAGGAACATTGCCACCTCTTGAATTTCTCAAGGTTGCAATTTTATTTATGTTTACGCTAAGTTTGGTCATCGGAATATTTCAAATTAAAAGAAAGCAAAAATACAAAATAGGCATACCTTTTGATATATTAAATTAGTATTTTGCGTTATAAATGGAGTTATGCACATTCAAACACACATAATCACAACAATACCTGTCTTTGATTTAAAGGAGCCACTTGAAAATTTAGTTCAATTCTTCATGGAGAATACGTATTCCCATATTGCAATTGTTGATGAAAATAAATTTTTGGGGGTCTTCAATGAAAATGATTTGGAGAGCTTTGAGGGTGATAAAAAAATTAAGGATTATAAGCATAACTTGGTGTCCTTTTTTGTTGGGAAAAATACAAGTTGGCTTGAAGTTCTTGAAACTTTCTCAAGAAATGAAGCAAATTTAGTACCCGTATTAGGTGACAATGAAGAGGTTTTGGGTTATTTTGATATAATTGATGTCGTTGGGGTTTTTACAAGTACACCTTTTTTTGCTGAACCTGGAGGTATTTTAGTAGTGTCAAAAGGCATAAAGGACTATTCTTTTAGTGAGATTGTGCAAATTGTTGAAAGCAACAACAGTAAATTCATTGGGGGGTTTATTTCTGAACTCAGGGATGAGCTGGTGCAGATCACCATAAAGATCAGCACTAATAATATGAATGATGTAGTACAAACTTTTCGGCGCTACAATTACAATATTCTCTTCGGAAATATTGATGATCAATTCATTGATGACCTAAAACAGCGGTCAGATTATCTTGATAAATATCTTAACGTATAGCGTGTATGAAGGTTGCTATTTACGGACAAACATATCAAGACAATACCCTTGAATTTGTCGGGGAACTGATCGATGAACTTGAAAAGGAGTCTGCCACAATTTCAATTGAAGAGGGTTTTAGCACTCATTTATCCCATAAGTTTAATGTAAGTAATTACCAGATCTTTAATGAATCTGATGGGCTTGATAGTTCTTTTGATATGTTCATCAGTTTCGGTGGCGATGGGACTATATTAAGGGCAACTACGTACGTTCGAGATTTAGGAATCCCAATTGTTGGTGTAAATACGGGTAGATTAGGATTTCTCTCAACATTTAAGAAGGAAGATGTTCGGAAAGTGGTGCAAGAATTTAAACAAAATGCCTATACTATAGTTGAAAGAAGTTTGGTTGAGGTCAATGCCGGCAGTAAGGCAGATAAGATAGGGAGTCTTAACTTTGCCTTGAATGAAATTACGGTCAGTCGTAAGGACACTACTTCAATGATAACTGTTGAAACCTATCTGAATGGCGAATATTTAACTTCATATTGGGCTGATGGCCTAATCATTTCAACACCTACTGGTTCAACGGGTTATTCATTGAGTTGCGGTGGCCCTGTTATTGTCCCCACGGCCAAATCACTCGTTCTAACGCCAATAGCGCCACACAATCTAAACGCAAGGCCTTTGGTCATATCCGATGATACTATAATTCGGCTAAAAGTTTCAGGTAGGGAAGACCATCATTTAGTTTCATTGGATTCCAGGATAGCTACTTTGGAAAATGGAACGGAAATCGAAATCAGGAAAGCGGATTTTACCATTAAGATGATAGAATATACTTCAGAGAGTTTTCTAAAAACCCTACGCAACAAATTATTGTGGGGAGAAGACAAGCGCAATTAAGACCTAAATAAACAATAATTGCCTTCAAATGTTGTTTATCATTTGAGAATACTAGTTTATTCATTAATCGTGTAAAACGATTGAATGGGGTATATTTGCAAACTTTAAAATTTATGAAGAATTATCTTGTTTTGATTCTTGTTTTATGCTGTGTTTCCTTGGGCGCACAGACATATGAAATTGGGGCATTCGCTGGTGGAGCCAATAATATTGGGGATGTCGGTAGAACAAACTTCATCTTACCTTCCGATATTGCTTATGGTGGTTTGTTCAAATGGAATAAAAGTAAACGATATGCTTGGCGTGCTAGTGTAATTTATGGTAAATTTACTGCTGATGATACAAAATCAAATATGGCCTCAAGACAGCAAAGGGGTTATATTGTGAAAAATTCCATTTTTGAGGCTTCAGCTGGTTTGGAATTTAATTTTGTTGAATACAATTTGCATAAAGTAGGTCCAGCCTTTACACCATACCTTTATACGGGGCTAACCTATTTTAGATACGACTATGATTATATTGATGCAGGTCAGCAAATTAATTTTGGTCAAAAGGATGGTTCTATGGCGATACCTATGATAGTAGGTGTTAAGAAAAGATTGAACCAGTTCTTGATTATTGGGGCAGAAGTTGGTGCTAGATATACATTTACTGATAATTTAGATGCCAATAATCCTGAAAAATCGAACATTAATCAGCAATTGGATGTTGATTTTGGGAATATTTTTAGTGATGATTGGTATGTATTTTCTGGGGTTACTTTAACCTATACGTTTGGGAGAAAACCATGTTCCGATTGTTTTGAGTAAGACTACATGAATACGATTGAAAAAATTAGCGATCAAAGATTGCCAAAACATATTGCCATTATTATGGATGGTAACGGCCGTTGGGCCAAGCAAAAAGGTAAACTAAGGGTATTTGGTCATGAGTATGGTGTACGTACCGTTCGGAGTACGGTTGAAAGCTCTGTTAAGATTGGTCTGGAATATCTAACCCTATATACTTTTTCTACAGAAAATTGGAATAGACCCAAGCTAGAAGTTGACACTTTGATGAGACTTTTGGTTTCTTCACTTAAAAAAGAGCTCAAAACTTTTAACAAAAACAATGTAAGGTTAAATACTATAGGTGACATCAAGTCATTGCCTACCAAGGCATATCATGAACTTGTCGAGGTTATGGAAAAAACGAAGGGAAACACAGGAATGACGCTTACATTGGCCTTGAGCTATGGTGCACGTGAAGAGCTTAAAAACGCCATGCAACAAATTGCAATCAAAGTTAAAAATAATATAATTTCACCTGAAAGTATTGATGAAACCATTATAAATAACCATCTTTACACGCAAAATTTGCCAGATGTTGATTTGTTGATCCGAACCAGTGGGGAACAGAGGATCAGCAATTTTTTATTATGGCAAATTGCATATGCTGAATTATATTTTATTGATGTTTTTTGGCCCGATTTTAAGGAGCATCATTTGGTTGAGGCCATAATAAATTACCAGAACAGAGAACGAAGATTTGGAAAAACTAGCGAACAACTCAACTAGCGATATGAAAAGGTTCATATCCCTTGAACTTTTTATTACCTTCTTACTACTTATTACCACCTCTTTTTCTATCGCACAGGATATTTCCTATGAAGATGGTAAAAAATATATTCTAGGTGGTCTTGAAGTGACCGGGCTACAAAGCTATAACGAGCAAACTGTAAAGACATATACGGGTCTTAGGGTAGGACAGCCGATTACCCTACCTGGGGAACAGATAAGTGCCATAATCAACAAGCTTTGGGGTCTTGAACTCTTCACTGATATTGATTTCTACATCACCGATATTCAAGGCGAAACTGTTTTTCTTGAATTGGTTATTTTAGAAAGGCCCACACTGTCCAAGGTTACCATGAACGGTGTCAAGGACAGAAAGGTAGATGAGATACTCAAGGACACGGATCTAAAAAAAGGAAAGAAAATTACCGAAAGTCTTATCGCGAATAGTAAAAATTATATCCAGAACAAGTTCAAGAAAAAAGGGTATTTGAATGCAAAAGTAAATATTATCACAGCTAAAGATACCGCACAAACCAATGCTAGAAGTATGTTGGTGAATGTGAATAAGGGTGATAAGGTAAAAATTGATGATATTGTTTTTGAGGGCAATGATAAGTTGAATGCCAAGAAGTTAAGGAAGGCACTAAAAAAGACAAAGAAAAAGAAATTGGGCCGTTTTTGGAAAAAGTCAAAGTTCATTGAGGATGACTATGAAAATGACTTATCCTTATTGGTGGATACCTATGCTGAAAATGGCTATCGGGATGCTAGAGTCCTCTCAGATACTATTTTGAACGTTAATGAGAATAATATCCAAATAAAAATAAAGGTTGAAGAAGGCAATAAATATTATTTTGGGGATATTGACTTTGTGGGTAACAGCGTTTACACTGATCAGGCCTTAAATCGTGTGCTGGGTATTAAAAAAGGGTCGACCTATAATGGTGTGTTGCTAAGAGAACGTATTGCAGATGATTCAAAACCTGATGCCAATGACGTAACCAGTTTATATCAGAATAACGGATACCTTTTTTCAAGTATAAACCCAGTAGAAGTTTCAGCAGCCAACGATACGATCAATTTTGAGATACGCATTGTTGAGGGTAAGGAAACCTTTTTAAATCATGTAACGGTTACGGGTAATGATAAGACCAACGACCACGTTGTTTTTAGGGAGTTGAGAACAAGACCGGGACAGAAGTACAACAAGTCGGATATAATTAGGAGTATTAGGGAATTGGGGCAACTTGGTTTCTTTGACGCAGAACAAATTAAGCCGGATATTGTTAATCCAAGACCAAATGAGGGTACGGTTGATTTGGCCTATAGTTTGGTTGAATCTGGGTCCAGCCAGATAGAACTCCAAGGAGGTTATGGCGGCGGTGGTTTTATTGGTACTTTGGGACTGTCATTCAGCAATTTTTCCCTTAAGAATATTTTGAATGGGGAGGCGTATAAACCTGTACCAATGGGCGATGGCCAAACTTTCGCTTTGCGTTTACAGGCCAGTAGGACCTTTAGGGTATATAGCCTTAATTTCGCTGAACCTTGGTTGGGCGGGAAAAAACCGGTAAGGTTTAATTTATCGTTGTCTAGAACCCAACAATTCGGGGCAAGTTTTTCCAATTCGGGAAGGGTTGAGGTGAATAAAGATCAGGGATTCTCAATTACGGGTGTCTCGGCGGGATTAGCTAAAAGGGTACAATGGCCAGATGATTTCTTCACTATCTCGCATTCATTGGGATATCAACTTTATGAGTTCAAGAATTATAATATAGGTTTATTCAATTTCGGTAATGGCAAATCAAATTCCTTTACCTACACGTTGGGGATTTCTAGAAATGCCTTGAGTGGAGGAAGAATTTATCCAAGAGGGGGATCAAACTTTGAGATCACTGCGAAATTAACACCACCCTATTCCTTGTTCAATAATAAGGACTTTGCTGCCTTACAAGCTGAAAGCAATGAGTTGTTTGACGAAATCACCGCGTTGGACCCAACAGTTGACCAACAGCAAATATCTGACCTCAATAGCCAAAGGGAAAAATTAGAGGAAGAGCGATTTAAATGGCTAGAGTATTACAAGTTGAAGTTTAAGGGAGACTGGTACACTACATTGGTAGGGGATTTGGTTCTTCGAACAAATGCTGAATTTGGTTTTCTTGGAAATTATAATAGTGATGTAGGTGATGTCCCATTTGAGCGCTTTTATGTAGGTGGAGACGGAATGGGTAATTTTACCTTGGATGGTCGGGATGTAATTCAGTTGCGTGGATATGAGAATCAATCACTGACTCCATTCAGTACAAATCCCGTTACAGGAAGAACTGAACAAAACGGAGCTTTGGTTTATAATAAATTTTCTTTGGAACTGCGATACCCGTTGACTTTAAAGCCCTCGGCGTCAATTTATGGTATAGGATTTTTAGAAGGGGGTAATGCCTTCAACAATTTTCAGGACTTTAATCCGTTTCAAATAAAACGATCGGCCGGAGTGGGGCTTCGGATATTTATGCCGGCATTTGGACTCTTGGGAATAGATTTTGGGTATGGTTTTGATCAAGATTATCGACCAACTTCTGCGGGACCAAGTGGTTGGCAAACTCACTTCATTATCGGCCAACAGTTTTAATTTAAGAATCGTGGTTTGAGCTAACTTGTTCATTTTAAAAGTTTTAGTATTTTTGGCACGATATTTTCTATACATTAAAACGGAATCAAAATGAAACCAAAAACAAATGTTCTTTTAATAGTATCCGTGATACTATGTTCTGCTTATACTTTTGCCCAGCGAGGTGTTAGAATAGCCTATGTAGATATGGAGTATATCTTGGAAAATGTTGAAGAGTATCGGGATGCAAGTGAACAATTAGAGGTTAAAGTTCAACGTTGGAAAGTTGAAATTGAGCAAAAACAGAGTACTGTTGAGCAAATGAAGAAGGACCTGATGGCAGAAAAAGTGCTATTGACCAATGAATTGATATCAGAACGTGAGGAAGACATTCAGATTCTAGAGAAGGAGATGATTGAGTATCAACAAGATCGTTTTGGCCCTCAAGGGGATTTGGTATTGCAAAAAAGACAGTTGATTCAGCCGATACAAGATCAAGTCTTTAATGAAGTACAAAAGATAGGAGCAAATAAAAAGTATGATTTTATTTTTGATAAATCTGCGGATGTTGTAATGTTGTACTCCGAAAAAAGACATGATATCAGTGATTTGATATTAAGGGGGATTGCAAGAACCAGGAAGGTTAGTGCACCAAAGAAAAAAGCGGTTGCCAGAAATAGATTGGAAGATTTTGAAGGAGAGGAGCCGGCTGAAGAAATGAGCGATGCCCTTAAGGCAAGAAAAGATATGGCGAAACAAGCTGAAGACGCAAGAACAAAAACAGCAGAGGAAAAGCGGGCAGAGCAATTGAAAATTAGGGAGGAACGTAAGAAGGCCTATGATGAACGAAGAAAAAAGCTTTTAGAAGAAAGGGAAGCTAAAAAGAAAGCAAAAACAGAAGACAGCAAAAAAGAGTCTGAAGTAGTTAAAGACTCCATTAATTAATAAGAATCATTAACTTAAATTAACACTCAAATATTTTAATTAGAAATCATGAAAGAAGTAAAGAAAATAGTAGTTGCCTTAGTTTTAATCATTGCAGCAACAAGTTTTGTAAATGCACAAAGTAAAGTAGCGCATATTGATGTTACTCAGCTTTTATCCCAAATGCCGGAAATGAAAGCTGCAGAAGCTGAATTAAAGAAATTACAGGAAACATATAGAGCCGACATTGAGAGTTCTATGACCGAATTGAAGAATAAATACACTCAATATTCAAATGAGTCCGCTTCTAAATCTGAAGAGGAAAATCAGAAAAGAGCCCAAGAATTGCAGGGCTTTGAGAAAAATATTGGTGAGGCACAGCAAAATGCCCAACAAGAACTTCAAAAAAAGCAAGCCGAGCTATTTGCTCCGATATCGGAAAAGGCAAAAGTAGCTATAGAAAAGGTCGCAGCGGCTCAAGGATTTGACTATGTTTTGGATGCACAAGCGGGAGCAGGGGTTATTGTTGCTAAAGGAAAGGATTTATTGGCAGAGGTAAAACAAGAGTTGGGCTTCTAACAAAATTACTTTATTAAACAAAAAACCATCCTGGCAGTATAGTCAGGGTGGTTTTTTGTTTTTTAGAGGGCCAACTTTCCCTTAATGCCCTGCCATCTTAGCTTTCGAATAAATGCTCCCTCATCTTTGGCAACCATTTTTGGAAGCCCCTTTATTCGAGCTTTATAAAATCCTTTCATGTTATGGTAGAGCGGGAATATGCTTTTTTGTTTGAACGACATTTTTAATGATGCTACTAATGTTAGCAAAAACCCATAGTCCATGGCATACATGGCCTTACCTTGTAAAAGTTTGGATTTCGCATTATATGCTTTTCCAATGGGGCGTAGGTGTTTTACTTTAAGACTGTCAATTGTCTTCAATTCATAGCCATGATATTGTGTTAAAAGTTCATCCACCGTATCCCATCCCATTGCGCACTTAAGTCCTCCTATGGCTTTAAAACAACTTTTTGAATAGGCTTTGAAAGCCCCGCGCACGTGATTTTTATTCATAAGGTGATTCAATTCCCAAATTCCATTTGCATTTTCCTCATAGACAAATCCACCGGCCAAACCTACTTTCGGGTTGTTCTTGAATACAGTTGCAATTAGTTCAAAATAGTTAATGGGTAGTATTAAGTCAGCATCAAGTTTAACGATAAAGTCAAAAACGCCATCCAATTGTTCTAGGCCTTTGTTGAATGCATTAATGACCTTACTGCCGGGCATATGGTCTTGGGAGGAACTAATATTCAATTTTTCGAAAATACTATGATTATGCACAAATTGATCAATAATGCTTTCCGTATTGTCCGTGGAATTGTCGTTGACAATAATCACCTTCTTCGGTTGTAAAGTTTGCAGCGTTACCGATTGTAAGGTTTTTGCCAAAAAGGCCTCTTCATTATGTGCGGGTATGACGATATAGTAATTCAAATTAGAACTTTTTTGGGACTTCTATTTAGGATATTCTTTCGGCATAAACTATATAATATCTTGGTGTGAAGCTTCGCAATAAGGGCCGAATGCCTATTTTGTTAACAGGGTTGGTCCATTTGGCCGAATCTATTATTTTCCAACCTGCTTTTTCAAGCAGCCAATCAAACTGCCAATCTTCAAACTCGTGATAATGTCGGTCCCATTGGTCCGTTTTACTTTGGTAGGCTGGGGAAAACCATAAATTCAAGGGTATACTCGCCACCAATTTATTTGCCGTTATTTCCCTAAGGATATTGAATGGGGCCAAAAGGTGTTCAAAAATTTCAAATGCAGTAACGACCTCTGAATCGCTTGCACTTACTGTAGAAAAATCAAGATCCAAATCTTCTCCCTTAGTATTGGATACCGTATAGCCATGTTCTTTCATAATCTTGGAAAACGGATTTTCAACTCCAAGATCCAAGATAGATTGATCAGTTGAAATATGTTTCTGAAGGAAAGCCAGCGTATTCTTAAATCGTTTGTTCGGAAAAGTTTTTTCGTACATCTATACCAGGAAATAATAAGCAACATTTATAAAAACGGAGCTGCTTTATTTTATGGGTACGAAGTTAAAAAAATAAGTATAGTGATAACCATGCCCAATTTGATTCCTTGAAACAAAGGGATTATGGTTTTAGACCTGATAGACTATCGCGTTTATATTCATACCCGCTCCTACACTTGCAAAGATGACCAAATCCCCTTTACTGATTGTATGTTTGTGTAATTGCCCGTGCTTTACCATATCGAAAAGTGTGGGCACTGTGGCAACCGAACTGTTTCCTAATTTTTCAATATTCATGGGCATAATGTCTTGGGGCATTTCAAGACCATATAATTTGTAGAAACGATCTACAATCGCTTCATCCATTTTCTCATTAGCCTGGTGGATAAATATTTTTTTCACTTCAGAAATGTGCCTTCCACTTTCTTCCAGACAATTTTTAATAGCCTGAGGTACATGTGTTATTGCAAATTCATATATTTTTCTGCCATACATTTTTATAAAGAGCCTATCCTCTTCACTTTCTTTTTTATAGGAATCTCCATAAAACAGGAAGTATGCCTCACCATTTGCATAGGTAGCAGAGGTGTGGGTTAATATTTCACCTTCGGTTTCAGAACGCTCAATGATGGCTGCACCTGCACCATCGGAATAAATCATTGAATCCCGGTCGTAATCATCAACTACTCTCGATAATGTCTCGGCACCAATTACTAGGCATTTATTGGCTATCCCACTTTTAATAAAGGCATTGGCCTGTATAACACCCTCAATCCAGCCAGGGCAGCCGAACAACATATCATAAGCAACACATTTAGGGTTTTTAATTTCAAGCCTATGCTTTACACGGGTTGCAAGGCTAGGTAAAGTGTTGCCTTGTATTTTTCCATGGGTTATATCCCCAAAATTGTGGGCAAAAATAATATAGTCCAAGGTCTCCTTATCTATGCCAGCATCTTCAATTGCTTTTAATGAAGCAAAGTATCCAAGGTCTGATGTGTTCACATCATTTTTAGCATAACGCCTCTCGCCAATACCCGTGATAGATTTAAATTTTTCAATTATTGTGCTATTAGGTGCGTCTATGGCAGAACCATCACTATTTAAGAACGTATGATTTTCAAAGCTTGAATTTTCAATTTTGAGTGGAGGAAGAAAAGAACCTGTTCCCGTAATTGCTACTCTCATAATTGGTTTATAGTTTATGTTAAATTAATTTAAATCCCAATTATCCAAACTAAAAAAATTAGTACAATACGATGTTCAATATCAGTTTTCAATGAATCATAGATATTATAAAGCCCTTCAATTAATCTGAAAGGCTTTATTTTGTGGGGATTTCAAAACTTATTCTACTTCGGCATATGCTTCAATCGGGGCACAACTACAGATAAGATTACGATCTCCATAGGCATCATCAACCCTCCTGACTGATGGCCAAAATTTATTCTCCGAAACATAAGGTAATGGAAAAGCGGCCTTTTGTCTGCTGTAAGGATAATTCCATTCGTCACTGGTAACCATGGCCATCGTATGGGGTGAATTTTTCAATACGTTATTTTCGGGATTTTCGGCTGCCATATCAATTTCTTCACGAATGGAAATCATTGCATCACAGAACCTGTCTAGTTCCGCCAAACTCTCACTTTCAGTAGGTTCAATCATTACAGTACCTGCTACCGGAAATGAAACCGTTGGAGCATGAAATCCATAGTCCATAAGACGCTTGGCGATATCCGTTACTTCAATTCCATTTTGTTTGAACGGTCTACAATCAATAATCATTTCGTGTGCGGCACGGCCTTTTTCTCCCGTATATAACACTTCATACTTTCCACTCAATCGCTCTTTGATATAATTGGCGTTCAGAATCGCAATTTTCGTGCTATTGGTCAAGCCTTCTTCCCCAAGCATTTTTATATATCCGTAGGAAATCAAGCAAACTGAAGAACTTCCCCATGGCGCGGCGGAAATTGCTGAAATTGCCTTGCTTCCACCCGTCTCAATCAAAGGATTCCCTGGAAGAAATTGTACAAGTTGTTCGGCAACGCAAATTGGGCCCACTCCAGGACCACCACCACCATGCGGAATGGCGAATGTTTTGTGGAGATTTAAGTGACAGACATCCGCCCCAATAGTTGCAGGATTGGTCAATCCCACTTGGGCATTCATATTGGCGCCATCCATATAAACCTGTCCGCCATTATCATGTACTAATTTGGTAATATATTTAATTGAAGATTCAAAAACACCATGTGTTGAGGGGTAAGTAACCATCAGTGCTGCAAGATTATCTGCATGTAAATTGACTTTTTCCTCTAAATCGACCACGTCTATATTCCCTTTATTATCGGTTTTGGTCACCACCACTTTCATACCCGCCATAACCGCTGAAGCAGGATTTGTGCCATGAGCCGAAGCTGGTATAAGACAAATATTTCGATGTCCTTGGTTTCTTGATTCATGGTAGGCGCGGATCATCATTAATCCTGCATATTCTCCTTGAGCACCGGAATTGGGTTGCAAGGATGTGCCTGCAAAACCAGTAATTGTATTCAGATCTTTTTCTAACTCTCTTAATACAATTTGGTACCCTTCTGCTTGATCTACAGGAACAAACGGATGAATATTACCCCATTGCTCCCAACTTAAGGGCAGCATTTCGCTGGCAGCATTCAGTTTCATGGTGCATGATCCCAAAGAGATCATGGAGTGGTTCAACGCCAAATCCTTACGCTCCAATTTCTTGATGTAGCGCATCAATTCAGTCTCGGAATGATAAGAATTAAAAACCTTGTTTTCCATAAACGGAGAGGTTCTCAACAGAGATGAAGGTATTACATCCAAAATAGGTTCAGTAAATGATGAATTTTCATTTTTGGTGCCCAATGCTAAAAAACAGGATAAAACATGTTGTATTTCATTTTCATTGGTAGTTTCATTAACAGAAATTGATATGGTGTTTTTGTCAATATAATTAAAGTTAATGCCTTTCTTTTCGGCAATAATTCTAAGCTTATTTGTATCCTCAACACTTATTTTTATGGTGTCAAAATATGAAGTGTTAGATTGTTTGAACCCCAACCTTCGTAACCGTCCGCTTAATACCTTGGCATTATTGTGCACCTGTTCGGCAATATATTTTAAACCCTTAGGACCATGATAAACCCCATACATTCCGGCCATAACGGCCAAAAGCACCTGGGCGGTACAAATATTTGAGGTAGCCTTATCTCTTTTTATGTGTTGCTCGCGGGTCTGTAATGCCATACGCATTGCAGGCTGCCCATCAGTATCCTTGGTAACTCCGATAATTCGCCCTGGAATATTCCTCTTATATGCTTCCTTTGTTGCAAAATAAGCAGCATGAGGCCCACCATAACCTAAGGGAATGCCAAAACGTTGGGTGGTTCCGACAACCACATCAACGCCAATTTCACCTGGAGGAGACAATAAAACCAAACTCAAAATATCAGCTGCAACCGCAACTTTGATTTCGTTCTCTTTTGCCGTTGCAACGAAAGCTTTATAATCATGTACTTGGCCGTACTTTCCCGGATATTGCAATAGCGCACCGAAGAAAGAGTCGTTAAAATCAAATTCCTCATGATTGCCAACAACCAATTCAATTCCAATCGGATTTGAACGAGTTTGCAATAGCGATAAAGTTTGTGGAAGTACTTCCTCGGATACAAAGAACTTCACAACGCCGTTTTTCTTTTGGATTCTACTACGCACATCAAAGAGCATAGACATAGCCTCGGCAGCAGCTGTGCTTTCATCCAACAAAGAAGCATTAGCCAATTGCATTCCGGTTAAATCGGCAATTACGGTCTGAAAGTTCAACAATGCTTCAAGTCTGCCCTGGGCAATTTCAGCCTGGTATGGTGTATAAGCAGTATACCAACCTGGATTTTCCAAAATATTCCGTTTAATTACGGAAGGTGTAATACTTTCATGATATCCCAAGCCAATATAGGTTTTGAACATTTTGTTCTTTTCGGACAATTCCTTTATGTGTGATAGAAATCCATGTTCACTCATCGCTTCAGATAACTGAAGCGGTTGAGGTAACCGAATATCTGAAGGAATGGTCTCTTGGATAATCTGATCAAGGCTTTCAGCCCTAACTTTTTTGAGCATATGCTGCAGATCATCTTCATTAATTCCAATATGTCGTGATGCAAACAAGTCCGTTCTCATATTTACAAAAATTTGATGGGCAAACTTAGCAATTAATTCCCTTAAAATAATAGGTTTATCGTTGAAGGGGACTAAAGTTTTTAACCAATTTAATAGGTTATGAACAGTTTGGCTATTTTTACTAAATGAAGTTCTTGAAAAGACTATTTGATTTTTATCTTGATGCAAGTATACATGTGGCTTTGGCCGTATATTCCTTACTTCGGATAACTGCGCTTCTTTTTAATGTTTCATTGAGTAATCA
>JBATIW010000335.1:0-2910 GCA_049668005.1 Maribacter sp. | reverse complement strand
GTACTAATGCAACCGGTATATCCTTCCACCGAAAAATTGGGCAATAGCGGGATTACAAATCGGGTCATCAATAAATTGTTGCAACAATTGTTCATGGAGACCAAAGGCAAGTTCATGGAAACGCTATCCCATAACCTTTTATATGAGCTTAAACTGGTTTCAAAAAGTGAGGCCTTGTTCAATATACATTTCCCGAAGAACCAGGAATTTTTGGCGAAAGCCCAATTTCGATTGAAGTTCGAAGAGTTGTTTTACATTCAACTGCAGCTGATTTCAAAAAAAATACGTCGTAAGCAAAAAATCAAAGGCTACAACTTTGACCAAGTTGGGGAACATTTCAATGATTTTTATAAGAACCATCTACCATTTGATCTGACCAATGCCCAGAAAAGGGTCATCAAAGAGATTCGTGCCGATTTAGGGAGTAATGCTCAAATGAACCGATTACTACAAGGAGATGTGGGTTCAGGCAAGACCATAGTGGCCTTGATGACGATGCTATTGGCAATTGATAACGGCTTTCAAGCGTGTTTAATGGCACCAACAGAAATCCTTGCCAATCAACATTTTAATGGAATCAAAGAACTCTTGGATGATATTGGCGTGAATATTGCTTTGCTGACAGGTTCCGTTAAGAAATCAGCTAGAACCATTATCCATGAACAATTGGAAAGTGGCGAATTACATATCCTTATAGGGACCCATGCCTTATTGGAAGATAAGGTGCAATACAAAAACCTAGGCCTGGCCATCGTGGATGAACAACATCGATTTGGCGTTGCACAGCGCTCCAAATTATGGCATAAAAACGAGGTGCCGCCACATATACTTGTAATGACCGCAACCCCTATTCCCAGAACCCTCGCGATGAGTTTGTATGGCGATTTGGATATCTCTGTGATTGATGAACTGCCCCCTGGGCGAAAAGCCATTAAAACAGTGCATAGATATGATTCCAATAGGTTGAAAGTTTTTGGATTCATCAGGGATGAAATAAAGAAAGGCAGACAGATTTATGTGGTTTATCCCCTGATTCAGGAATCCGAAGCTTTGGATTATAAGGATTTAATGGATGGTTATGAAAGTATCGTAAGGGACTTTCCCCTGCCCGACTATCAAATATCGATTGTTCATGGCAAGATGAAACCGGCAGACAAGGAGTATGAAATGGCGCGGTTCGTAAAGGGCGAGACCCAAATCATGGTAGCCACCACGGTTATTGAAGTTGGGGTAAATGTTCCAAACGCCTCCGTAATGATCATCGAAAGTGCTGAACGTTTCGGACTATCGCAATTACACCAGCTAAGAGGACGCGTTGGGCGCGGGGCAGACCAGAGTTATTGCATTTTGATGACCAGTCATAAATTAACCTCAGAAGCAAAGACCCGATTGGAAACTATGGTAAGTACCAATGATGGTTTCGAGATTGCCGAAGTGGATTTAAGACTTAGAGGTCCTGGTGATTTAATGGGCACCCAACAAAGTGGTGTATTAAATCTAAAAATCGCCGATATTGTCAAGGACAATGATATTCTTAAAACGGCTCGATGGTATGCTTTAAAAATTTTAAAGGAGGATCCGAGTCTTGAGAAACCCGATCATCTAGTAATTCGGCATACGTATGCACAATTAATAAAGCATAAGAATATCTGGAATTACATAAGTTGAAACAAAAAACCCTGACCGTATTGTCAGGGTTTCAACTTTTCATGCAATTCGCTTTTTAATTGATGTCTTCACCTTTATTCAATTTATCAAGGTACCCAGCAATAGCGTCCTTGTTAAGTTGGTCGGGAGCCCTTGTGGCCGCTATTTTCAAATGTTTTAAGGCGGTTTTATAATTACCCATAGCCGAATGTGCCCTAGCTAAACCAAAATCAACAGGCCATTGCCCTTTATTCTTTTTGCTGTTCATTTTAAATATCTCCATTGCCTTCTCTTTCTGGCCTTCTCCAATTAACTGGCGGCCATAGCCATGAATTTCAAAAACGGTGGCGTACTCCATGGCTTCATCCATAACAGTAGCGGCTTCACTGGCTTTACCTTGTTTTGCTAAAATCCTTGATTTAGTACTCAGATTATTATAATTCTTCTGACTAAAGAACATTCCGGCAATAGTTGCATCTATCCAACCTAAGGCTTCATCCAAATCGCCGTCATTGTTCAGTGAGAAATTTGCCGCCTGTTCCCAAGTTTGTCTGTTAAACCCAGGGGAGTTTTCAAGTTTCGCTCTAATATCCGCCAACACAACATTGGTTACATCAACTTCTATCTTAAAAGGTATCTTCTTTTTCTCCCAACTTAAACTAGCTGTTGCTGAATTGCCCGCTACATTGTCAAAAGTATATGTCAGTTGTTCGGTGTGGGCATTTTCCATCATTTCTACATCAACTCTTAGCGCATCCTCCATGGGATCGTAAAAATAACTTCCCCAAGCTTTATGTTTACCTGAAAAGATTATTGTAGCCTTATTATCCTCATGAATAATCATATGGAGTCCATATTTTCCAGCTGACAAATCCATTCCTTCAATCTTTACATCATCCTCAAATATGATAACCGTATTCTCATTGGCGCCAGCTCTCCATGGGGATTCTTTTGCTGTTCCAAATCCTAGATTGTTCATTCCATAAGGAACCAATTTACCCCACACCTCCCTTCCGTTGACACTGGGCCTGGAATATTCAATAGCGATATATGATATCCCCACACGTTGAGAGACTTTTGCCATTTGACTTCCTCTGGGAAGATCTAATTGAGCAGATACATTTACAAAACAAAGCATCATGACCAATGATATTCCAAATAAAAACTTTGAGTACACTTTTTTCATTAGATTTATTTTTAGTTGTTGTTCTACAAGATATTGATAGTTGAAGCTTCATAAAGTTACTTTTTTGTTAAAGTAAC
>JBATIW010000334.1:0-3268 GCA_049668005.1 Maribacter sp. | reverse complement strand
AACTTATCTACATTGACAAACTTTTTGGTTTCTGTAACAACTTCTATAGGGACATGGTCATAGCGTCCGTTTTTTAATACTACCATGCGGCCGTAAATTCCTTTTAATATTAAATCGAGGGCAAGATTCCCATAGGCCGTTGGCACTACAGAATCAATAAAATCAGGATCTCCGCAGCGTACCATGTATCCGAGTTTCTGATTGATTACATTTAACATCTTCCCCTTATAATATTTAGGGGATGTTTTTTTTAATGCAAGTGAGACTTCATAACCAATACCCCCAAGTTTAGCATGACCAAAGGCATCTTTTTCCATCCCCTCAAATTTCATTTCACCGCCTTCGAAAGTTGCCCCTTCGGATATAAGAACAATAGAATAATTACTAGGGTTTCTATTTCTGTCCTCCGTGAGTAATTCTGTGAGGTGTTCAATATTAAAGTGCACCTCGGGTATCAGGCATCTATTGGCTGCTCCGGCCAAAGTAGGCAACATGGCAGTGAACCCCGCATAACGTCCAAATACTTCCAATACCAGAAATCTTTCATGCGAGCCCGCTGCAGTCCGTAGACTGTTTGTAAGACTAATGGTTCTGGTAACACATGTGCTAAATCCAATGCAGTAATCCGTTCCGGGTACATCATTATCCATGGTTTTGGGAATGGCCATGACTTTTACACCCTGTTTAAAAAGATGCACAGCGTAACTAAGCGTATCATCCCCCCCGATGGCAATTAAATAGTCTACCCCTAGCCAATCAAGGTTTTTGATTACCTCAGGAGTAAGGTCGTTTATTTATTTATTATATGAATCGCGTAAATGTTCGGGAACCAATAAATTTGATACATGAGTTGCCCTAGTCCTTGAAGTATGCAGGAAAGTCCCCCCGGTTCTTGCCGCTTTGTTCACCACAACCTGCGACAATTCGGTAATGTTATTACTATTGTCGTGTTTGCTGTTTCTAACAATATCTATTAAACCTCCCCAACCCCTTCTAAATCCTATTACCCTGTATCCCTCACGAATGGCTCTGAATGTAACCGCTCTAATAGCCGGATTGAGCCCAGGGACATCTCCCCCACCAGTTAAGATACCTATAGTTCCTTTGAATTTTTTAACTTTTGCCATAATATATTTTTATTTAAATACCTATTCAAAATCACAACCTAAAAAGGAATGTTAAAGTACTAAATTATGCTGATAATCTTTATAACATTTCCTAAAAAAAACCTTTGAAATAGAGTATTAAAATGGCTTTATCGTCGTATCTTTAAGTAACCATTGAAAATTCAAAATTATGTCAGCTAGTATTCAAAAAATTTTAGGTGATGATGCAAGTTACTTGCTAGATCACAAGTGCAACACAGTAAAGAAAAATCAATTGCACCTACCCGGTCCGGACTTCGTAGATCGTGTTATGATTTCCAGTGACAGAAATCCTGTAGTTATGCGCAATATGCAGGCACTGTTTAATTCCGGTCGTATGGGCGGCACGGGATATGTATCCATTCTTCCAGTGGATCAAGGTATTGAACACACAGCGGGCGCATCGTTCGCACCGAATCCTATTTATTTTGACCCAGCAAATATTGTCGAACTCGCCTTGGAAGGCGGATGCAATGCTGTAGCATCCACTCTTGGTGTTCTTGGATCTGTATCGAGGAAATATGCACACAAGATTCCATTTATCCTTAAATTGAACCATAACGAACTACTTACCTATCCCAACAAATATGACCAGATCATGTTCGCCAGTATCGATCAGGCATTTAATATGGGATGTATAGCGGTCGGAGCAACAATTTATTACGGTTCAGAAGAGAGCAACCGACAGATAGAGGAAGTGGCCAGGGCTTTCGAATATGCCCATGAGCTGGGTATGGTCACTGTACTTTGGGCCTACCTTCGTAATTCTGGTTTCAAAAAAGACGGAAAGGACTATCATGCATCTGCTGATATTACGGGACAGGCCAACCATTTGGCAGCGACCATTCAAGCGGATATCGTAAAACAAAAACAAGCTGAAAACAATGGTGGTTTCAATGCTATCAATTTTGCTAAAACGCATGACAAAGTGTATTCTGAGCTAACCACCGACCATCCAATCGACTTAACGCGATACCAGGTGATGAACTGCCTGATGGGCAGGGCAGGGCTGATCAACTCAGGGGGATCGTCTGGCAAGAACGACCTCGTCCAGGCAGTAAAGACTGCAGTAATCAATAAACGCGCTGGCGGTATGGGATTAATCTCCGGACGAAAGGCTTTCCAAAAACCAATGGCAGAGGGTGTTAAGCTTCTAAATGCCATTCAGGACGTGTATTTGGATGAGAAAATCACTATTGCGTGATTTTACCAAAATAGTACTAAAAATAAAGCCCTGACGGAATCCTGTCAGGGCTTTGTTTTTGGAAGGCAAAGTGCCGTCTCCCTTTGAAGGCGTATAATATAATCACTAGTTTAAACTGCTATTAAAGGTTCTCTACGTGAAATTCCACTAAACCTTCTATAGGACGCTGGCGTATGATGCCAACAATCAAATCGTTACGCTTTAGGACCGTTGTAAGTTCATCCTTTAGATAGTGGGCAATACTACCTACAAAGTGGACAGGGACTTTAGTTGCCAATTCAAATTGCATAATGTAATTGTTGATGAATTGCTGAAAACCTTTATCTATAACACCTTTACAATAAGGATGGTCTTTGTTTTCAATCATAAATCTTGCAAAGGTTGCCAAATAGGTATTCGGATTAGGTTGCTTATATAAATTTTCTTTGATAACGTCTGCTTCCAAATTATACTCCTTCGCAAATTTTATTCCCAGGTCTTGGGGCATTTTGTGAAAATAATAATCCCTTATCAGTTTTCTGCCAAAGTAATTCCCACTGCCATCATCCATTGGAATATAACCCAATGAAGTTACTTTTTGAAAAAGTTGATGCCCATCATAATAACTACAATTAGAGCCGGTACCTAAAATACAGACTATACCTTGGTGACCTATTTTGGTTGTTGAATATATTGCGGCATACGTATCCTCTCTAACCTCGGTTATGGCATTTGGAAAGTACTCGTTAAATATTTCCTTTAGAAATGTTTTCATGCGATCAGTGCCACAACCAGCCCCGTAGAAGTACAAACGACTTACATCATCCTTATTTTTTGAAAGCTCAAAATTATTGGCCAAGCGATCCTCAATCACAGAACGAGTCAATACCTCTGGGCTTAACCCTAAGGTTTGGGTCATAAATAATTGGTTCCCTTTTTC
>JBATIW010000333.1:0-1993 GCA_049668005.1 Maribacter sp. | reverse complement strand
GCCTTGGCCATTCGTGCTGCTGCTGATCCCAGTGATAAAACTAACGCAAGACAAAAAAAATCGGGTAAAATATTAGAAGATCTTTTTGTAGAAAAACCAAATCATCCAGGGATTGCACATTATGTTATTCACAATTATGATTATCCAGAACTCGCTTCAAAGGCATTGAATATAGCGAGACGATACACTGAAATAGCTCCGGCCTCAGCCCACGCACAACATATGCCTTCGCATATTTTCACAAGATTGGGCCTGTGGGAAGAATCTATTAACACCAATATTAATTCAGCATCTTCAGCTATCTGTTATGGGGAGAGTGTAAACCCCGATGCGAATTGGGCGCAGGAAATACATGCTGTTGATTATTTGGTTTATGCCTATTTACAAGAAGGAGACAATCAATCTGCAATAGAATTAGTTGATGAAATGAGCGCCGTAAATGATGTTTTTCCACAAAATGATTTTGCCGCAACCTATGCTTTGACTGCAATGCCGATTCGAATGGTATTGGAGAATAAGCAATGGCATCAGGCATCTAAATTAGAATTTCCTTCAATCGATTTTCCTTGGAATGAATTACCTTGGGAATCCGCAATGCTTCATTTTGGTAAAGCATTAGGTTTTTCACATACAGGAAAGATAACATCCGCAGAAGGCGAATTAAAATCATTGGAGTCGCTTCATCAAAAACTATTGGACGAAAAGGAAACGTATAAAGCGGCCCAAGTAAATGTTCAGGTACACGCTGCCAAAGCATGGGTATTTTTGGCGAAAGGAGAAAATGAAGAGGCGCTTGATTTTATGAGAAAAGCAGCGATTTTAGAAAGTAAAACATCAAAACATCCTGTAACTCCTGGCGAAGTATTACCTGCTGATGAATTATTAGGTGATATGTTATTGAAATTAAATAAACCAACGGAAGCTTTGGAAGCATATGAGTTGAATTTAAAAGGGCACCCTAATAGATTCAATGGCGTATACGGAGCTGCCATTGCCGCCAAGCAATCAGGTGATAGCGAAAAAGCAATACAATACTTTAGCCAATTAATTGAATTGACCAAAAATTCCAATAGCACGCGTCCCGAAATCGAGGAGGCAAAAAAATACATCCAACAATCTTAAAACGAACATCATGCGAACAAAAATCAGTTTAGGACTATTAATTGTATCACTATTGGTACTGGTCCACTTTATTAATGAAAATTCAGAAGTACGTAAAACGACGGTTAATTATCAGAAAGCTTCTTTTAACTTTATAAAATGTACACCTACAAAATTCTTATTGGAAGCCGTGGATTCCACACAACAGATTTCTCCTCTTTTTGAAAATTTGGGTGATTTACGATTTACTATCAGTACGGATAATGAACGTGCACAAACCTTTTTTAATCAAGGCCTAAGGCTCACCTATGCCTTTAATCATGCTGAAGCCCATAGATCCTTTATGGAAGCGTCCCGTTTGGATCCAAAATCGGCAATGACCTTTTGGGGACAAGCTTTCGCTTTGGGGCCTAATATTAATGATCCTCTACCCCATGATGAACGAAAGATAAAAACCAATGAAGCCATTGCAAAAGCCAAAAATCTGGCATACCGTGCAACTCCAAAAGAGCAGGCTTTAATAGCAGCTTTGTCTACAAGATATAGTGTAGACTTGACAAAAGACGTTGGAGAATTGAATATGGCCTATATGGAGGCTATGACCCAAGTCGCAAAAAAATTCCCCAATGATGCCGATGTTCAAATACTATTTGCTGCATCGGTTATGAATACCGTACCCTGGAATTATTGGGATAAAGAAGGGAATCCATCCCCTAATATTGCAGAAGCCAAGGCCGCCTTGGAGAAAGCAATAACTATTAATCCTGATCATCCCGGTGCCCACCACTACTACATTCATATGGTGGAATTGCCAAAACCTGACCTTGCTGTAAAAAGTGCGGACAGGTTGGTTAATTTAATGCCTGGTGCAGGTCATATTGTACATATGCCA
>JBATIW010000332.1:0-2556 GCA_049668005.1 Maribacter sp. | reverse complement strand
GTCCAAAACCCATTAGAATGGTTTTACTGCCCAATTCCTTTTCGAATAAGGAAACAATAGGAATACTACCACCGCTTCGTTGCGGAATGGGGGTTTTACCAAAAGTAGTCTCATACGCTTTGGCCGCTGCCTTGTATGCTATGGTATTTATAGGGGTTACATACCCTTGACCGCCATGATGTGGGGTTACTTTAACCGTTACACCCTTGGGTGCTAGACGTTCAAAATACGTAGTAAATAGCTCGGTGATTTCTTCCCATTCCTGATGGGGCACCAATCGCATCGATATTTTGGCATACGCTTTACTGGCAATCACCGTTTTGGCACCTTCGCCGATATAGCCGCCCCAAATGCCATTTACATCCAAAGTGGGACGAATGGAATTCCGTTCATTGGTAGAGTACCCCTTTTCTCCATAAATACTGTCAATATCCAACGCATTTTGATATGCTTCCAAATCAAATGGGGCCTTTGCCATTTCAGCTCTTTCCTCCATCGAAAGTTCTTCAACCTTATCATAAAAACCTGGTATGGTTATGTGATTATTTTCGTCATGGAGTGCCGCGATCATTTTTGTTAGAACATTAATGGGATTGGCCACGGCTCCCCCGTATAATCCGGAGTGCAGGTCACGATTTGGGCCAGTGAGTTCCACTTCCACATAACTTAATCCTCTCAGCCCCGTAGTAATTGATGGATATTCTTTACTGATCATTCCGGTGTCTGAAATCAAGATAACATCGTTCTTTAATTTCTCTTTGTTATTGGCGACATATTGGGCAATATTTACACTGCCAACTTCCTCTTCACCCTCGATCATGAATTTAACATTGCACGGCAATTGGTTATTCCTAACCATAAATTCCAAGGCTTTTACGTGCATATACATTTGGCCTTTATCATCACTGGCCCCCCGTGCAAAAATTGCCCCATCAGGGTGCTCCTTGGTTTTCTTGATTACGGGTTCAAAAGGGGGTGAATCCCAAAGATCTAGTGGATCAGGTGGTTGTACATCATAATGACCATAAACCAGCACGGTTGGTAGCTTGGGGTCAATGATTTTTTCACCATATACAATGGGATAGCCATCGGTTTCACAAACTTCAACGAGGTCACAACCTGCTTGCTCAAGGGCTTTTTTAACTACTTCAGCAGTATTGATTACATCTTGTGAAAATGCCGAATCTGCGCTTATTGAAGGTATTTTAAGGAGTTCAATGAGTTCATTTAATAATCTGTCTTTATGTAGTGCAATGTAATTGGTAATTTGCTTCATAGATTTTTAAAAAGTTTGAAGGTACAAAAAAGGAACTTTTAAAATAATTAATCAGTAAATTTTGAATAGGGAATTTGTTGATTACCTAAAACCGATTATGTTTTGAAATCGAATTGATCGTATGAGCAATTATTTTGTATATTTAGAATCAACAGGCAAACTCCCCGCGGCCTGTATTAATAGACCAACCAACATGCAAGAAAAACACTACAATACTACTTTGGGCAAAGCTCTTTGCTTATCGCTCATTTTCGTTTTTTCATTTTTTGTTTCGATGCAGGCCCAAGAACAAGTGGGTCGTCCTTTGATAACCACTTATAAATACCAAGAATATGGCGGTGATCCAATTAGTTGGTGGGCCGTAGAGGATGATAATGGGTTCATGTATTTTGCAAATGGAGAGGGCGTTTTGCAATTTGATGGTGTAAACTGGCAATTGATTGAAGTCCCTGGAGCTGGTACGAGAAGTTTTGCGAAAGATAATCAAGGTAGAATACATGTAGGAGGTGCGGGTGAATTTGGTTATCTGACTCCTTCGGAATCAGGAACCATGAAGTATGTTTCTTTGATTGATAAAGTGCCAGAGGAACACAAAATTTTTGCGGACGTTTGGGAGATAGATTATTATAAAGACAGAATTATTTTTAGGACGGAATTTAAGCTCTATTGTTGGGACGGGCAATCTATGAAGGTGATAACTTCAGAAAACGGTTATCATGTCGGTAGCATTGTTAATGATATTTATTATCTAAGAATCTGGGATGTTGGACTTTGTGTTCTTAAAGACGATGATACCTTTGAATTGGTGCCCAACGGGGAACAATTTGCCGGTGAACGTATTTATAGTATGTTACCTTATGACGATAAAGTACTTATAGGAACTAGAGGTGAAGGTTTTTATTTATACGACGGCAATGATTTTATTCCCTTTAAAACCGAAATTGATGAGTTTGTAAAAGGAGAACTATACTTGCCAGGTGCTGCGCTTAAAGATGGCCGTTTTGTGTTGAATACGCGAAATGATGGTGCCTATATTATCAATCGTGACGGAAAGTTTCTTCAAAAGTTTTCAACAGACAATGGCTTACCGGACGGCACCGTCAACTATGTTTATGTAGATTCTCGGGGTGTGTTATGGATGTGTCATTTTAATGGTATATCAAGTGTAAATTTAAACTCTAGTTTTACCATTTTAGATGCTAGTATGGGGATTAAAACAGCGGTCTTTACAGCTTACCGCCATAAAAACATCCTTTATTTAAGCAATAACATTGGTGTGG
>JBATIW010000331.1:0-3424 GCA_049668005.1 Maribacter sp. | reverse complement strand
AAAATCGGGGAGTTTATGACAATACTAAATGATTCCTTAAATTAGAGTTTGTTCAATATTTCCGTCGCTTTTTCCAGCGTTTCCTCTGTTTTGGCAAAACAAAAACGCAAAACCTTGTCGTCTCTTTACCCTTCATTGAAAACTGAAATGGGAATAGCCGCCAATTGATGATCAATAATAAGTCTTTTGACAAAGGCAATATCACTTTCGCTGGTTCTGTCTGAATACCCTAGCAATTGAAAATAAGTGCCTTGGGAGGGGATAATCGTAAAACGTGAATCTTTCAATGCATTGAGAAAGAAATCCCTTTTTTCTTGATAGAATCCGTTCAATGCCAAATAATGTGCTGGTTCTTGAAGATAAGCTGCCAAAGCGTGTTGTAAGGGATGGTCTACGCAAAATACATTGAACTGATGTGTCTTTCGAAATTCATGCATAAGTTCTGCCGGTGCTGCACAGTATCCTACTTTCCAACCGGTAACATGGAATGTTTTGCCAAAAGAAGCACAAATAAAACTACGAGAGGCCAAATCATCAAATCGTGAGGCACTCTGATGCTCGTTCCCATCAAAAATGATATGCTCATAGACTTCATCACTGATTACGATAATGTCAGTGCCAACCAGGCTTTTTTGAAGCTCAAGCATATCTTGCTTGGAAAGAATTGTGCCACTGGGATTATGGGGTGTGTTTATGATAACCATTCTGGTCTTTGCATTCATTTTACTACGGAAAAGGTCCCAATTGATTTTATAATCCCCGTCATTCAGTTGTACGAAGACCGGGATGCCGCCATTCACTTCAATAGCGGGCTCATAACAGTCATAAGCTGGTTTAAATGTGATGACCTCATCACCTTTTCCAATAAATGCCGTGACAGCAGTAAATATGGCTTGGGATGCCCCATTGGTGATGGTTATTTCACTTTCAGGATTATAGCGCCTATTGTGTAAAACGGAAATTTTGTTAGCGATGATTTCCCTTAGTTTAGGTAAACCAGCCATAGGTGCATATTGATTATGACCTTCATTCAACGCTTTGGAAACTAAATCCAATAAATCCTGATCTGGTTCAAAATTAGGAAACCCTTGGGATAGGTTAATAGCATTGTACTTCTTGGCCATTCTTCCTACAGTCGTAAAAATCGTAGTCTTTACATGGGGTAATTTGGAGCTGATTTTATGTGGATAGTTGGGCATATGAATTTTCTAACGCCATAAAAATACTAAAACCAACTAGTTTTTGTTGGATTGTAGCTCCAAGTGGGAAATTACTTTAAGCAAACATGCGTCCAATTCCTTTTTTATCTGATTTTCCCAAAAGCGGAATACGGTATACCCCAGGCGTTTAAGCTCTAAATTTACTTCTTGGTCTCGTTGTTGGTTGCGCTCAATCTTGGCAATCCAGAATGCCCTATTGGTTTTTATTTTTGGTTTTCGCTCTTTCCAATTTTGACCATGCCAGAACTCACCATCAATAAACACAATGGTTTTATACTTGTTCAAGACAATGTCTGGCCTTCCGATTAATTTTTTGGAATCAATCCTATATCGGTAACCAGCTGCCCAAAGTGCTTTTCTGAAAGCCAATTCCGGTTTGGTGTTCTTACCCCGGATCTTACCCATGATTTTTGATCGCTCAGGAGTCGTGTAGAAGCCAGATTCCTCATTGAATCGTGGGACTTTTATTCTAGGCTCGAAATAGATTTTGGGCATAATTAAAGATAAAAAAATCCCATCCAAAATTGGACAGGATTTTAAAATTTATGTTCTGGGATAAATGGGTTAGAACTTAATTAGATTTGCCTTGACCAGTTCACGGTTCATTCGCGCAATATTCTCTAGGGAAATCCCCTTAGGACATTCAATCTCACAGGCCCCAGTATTGGTACAGTTACCGAATCCTTCGAGGTCCATTTGCGCTACCATATTTTTAACACGATCAACTGCTTCGACCTTCCCTTGGGGCAACAGTGCATATTGCGAAACTTTGGCCCCAACGAACAACATGGCAGAGGAATTTTTGCAAGATGCCACGCAGGCTCCACAGCCAATACAAGTGGCAGCATCCATGGCTGTATCTGCAGCATCCTTGGCAATTAATATATTGTTTGCATCTTGGGTGTTCCCAGAAGTATTAACGGAAATAAATCCACCGGCGTGTTGAATTCTGTCAAAAGCGGTTCTATCTACTATTAAATCTTTAATGACCGGAAATGCCTTGGCCCGCCATGGTTCAATATAAATCGTATCCCCATCTTTAAAACTTCGCATATGTAACTGACAAACAGTTATTTCCCTATCTGGTCCATGGGCGCGACCATTGATGAACATGGAACACATGCCGCAAATTCCCTCTCGGCAATCGTGATCAAAAGCAATGGGTTCCTCATCCTTATCGATCAAATCCTGATTCAAAACGTCCAACATTTCAAGAAAAGACATATCCGGAGATACCTCGTCAAGTTGATAATTTACAATCTTGCCTTTATCTTTAGCGTCTTTTTGACGCCATATTTTTAAGGTTAATTTCATAGATTTCCTATTTATAGCTTCTTTCTTTAACTTCTATATCATCATATTGAAGCTCCTCTTTATGAAGAACAGCATCTTTAGGCGCTCCTTTATATTCCCATGCGGCAACATATTGGAATTCCTTCCTACGTTTAGCTTCACCTTCCTCAGTCTGATGTTCTTCCCTAAAGTGCCCACCACAAGATTCTTCACGCTGTAAGGCATCTTTAGCAAACAACTCACCTAATTCCAAGAAATCGGCTACGCGGCCTGCTTTGGCCAATTCTTCATTATATTCATCGGCGCGTCCAGGAATTTTAACATCCTGCCAGAATTCTTCTCTCAGTGCTGCAATCTCAGTTATTGCTTCTTTTAGATCTTTAGCATTACGGGACATTCCGCATTTGTTCCACATAATCTTTCCCAATCGTTTGTGGAAGTGATCAACGGAATATTTGCCCTTGTTATTAATCAATTTATCCAATCTTTCCTTGACATAATTTTCAGCCGCTTCAAATTCAGGTGAATCTATTGAAATAGCTCCCGTTCTAATATCATCGGATAAATAATCACCAATTGTATAAGGCAATACAAAATAGCCATCTGCCAACCCTTGCATTAAAGCAGAGGCTCCTAATCTGTTAGCGCCATGATCAGAGAAGTTGGCTTCTCCTATACAGTATAAACCAGGTACCGTTGTCATTAGGTTATAATCAACCCAAATACCACCCATAGTATAATGAACGGCAGGATAGATCATCATTGGTGTTTCGTAAGGATTTTGATCTATAATTTTTTCGTACATCTGGAATAAATTTCCATACTTACTTTTTATGACGCCTTTTCCTAATTTAGTAATGAGCGCAGAATCACTTTCATCCAATCCCTTTACATGCGCTTGTTCTTTACCA
>JBATIW010000330.1:0-2428 GCA_049668005.1 Maribacter sp. | reverse complement strand
AGATTAGGGAGTAGATTGATTGATGTACATTCCCAGCACCAAACACTTCAACTTGCAGAAAATGAATTCCAATTTAAGGTAATTGATTCCCTGGCTAAAAATAATCAACTGCTGATTGACTATTCCAATCATCTTAAATCACATCAGAATATTTCACGGGAATTAGAGCAATTGATCGACTTTCAAAGCAATGCCATAAAGGAGCACGAGTACAATAGCTTTTTATTGAATGAATTGGAAGGAGCAAATTTACAGGATGGGATTCTTGAACAATTAGAGGAGCAATACCAACAATTGAGTAATGTTGAAACCATTGTTGAACAACTTTCCAAAGGATATCAATTGTTAAACGATGATCAGGTGGGAATCTTGAATTTGCTTTCCGAGTTAAAGCAGGTAGCTAATAAACTCTCAAGTTTTGGTGCCGCTTATGACGCATTGGATAAAAGAATTCAATCCATATTTCTTGAAATGGATGATGTTGGTTCAGAATTGCAAGCCCTTCTGGAAAACGCGGATATGAATCCACGATTATTGGACGAGGTCAATAGCAAATTGCAGTTGCTTTATGATTTGCAAAAAAAGCATGGGGTCAGGGAAATTTCAGCATTATTGAAAATCAAGGAAGAATTAAGGGCGAAAGTTGACGCTACCGAGAACATAGAAGCGAACATTGCTGAAAAACAAGGGGAGTTGACGCAGAGTGAGCTTGAGCTGAACAAATTGGCGACATCAATTTCAAAGGAAAGGGAGAAAGTCATTCCAAGATTAAAATTACAATTGGAAGAGCAATTGGGTTCATTGGGTATGCCCAGTGCCCAGTTTAAAATCGAATTAAATCCATCAATAGCGTTTAAGGCAAATGGTAAAGACGACTTGTCTTTCTTGTTTTCCGCGAACAAAGGAACTGCTTTTGGTGACCTCAAAAAAGTGGCTTCTGGCGGTGAACTTTCCCGTATAATGCTGACTATCAAATCAATTTTGGCAAAGTACGAAAGCCTACCAACTATGATGTTCGATGAAATTGATACTGGGGTTTCCGGGGAGATTTCAAATCGAATGGGTGATATAATGCAGGCGATGAGCAAGTATATGCAGATTTTTTCTATTACCCATTTACCACAGGTTGCTTCAAAAGGCGATCATCATTTCAAAGTATACAAAGAAGATAAAAACAATTATACCCAAACGAACATGAAAGAACTTTCACAGGACGAAAGGGTAGTGGAGTTAGCCGAAATGTTGGGAGGTAAGGAATTATCGGATTCCGCCATGGCCCATGCTAGACAACTCTTGAATTAGCTGCTTTTTCAGCTGTGGACTTTCGGTCGGTTTTTTCAACTTATTTTAAATATCTTTGACGACAATATCAATTTAAGAAAACTAGAACATGGCTTATAATTTATTAAAAGGAAAAAGAGGAATTATTTTTGGTGCGCTTGATGCTAATTCTATTGCATGGAAAACTGCAGAACGTATTCACGAAGAAGGAGGGAAATTTGTGCTAACTAATGCGCCAATTGCTTTGCGAATGGGAACTATTTCTGAACTTGCAGAAAAAACAAACTCTGAGATCATTCCTGCAGATGCAACTTCAATGATGGATCTTGAAAACTTGGTAGACAAAGCTGTAGAGATATTAGGAGGAAAAATTGATTTCGTTTTACATTCAATAGGTATGTCTGTAAATGTACGTAGAGGAAATCCTTATACACATCAAGATTATAATTTCACAAAGACAGGTTGGGATGTTTCGGCTTTATCTTTCCATAGAACAATGAGTGTACTTTACAACAAAGATGCAGTAAGTGAATGGGGAAGTATTGTAGGATTGACCTATATGGCTGCACAACGTGTATTTCCAGATTATAATGATATGGCTGATAATAAAGCCTATTTAGAAAGTGTTGCGCGCAGTTTTGGGTATTACTTTGGTAGAGATAAAAAAGTCAGAGTCAACACGATTTCTCAATCGCCAACACCTACAACAGCAGGTAGTGGCGTCAAAGGCTTTGATGGTTTCTTGGCTTTTGCTGAAAAAATGTCTCCATTGGGTAATGCAACTGCATTGGAATGTGCAGATTATGTTGTAACACTATTTTCAGATTTAACAAAGAAAGTAACGCTTCAAAACCTATTCCATGATGGGGGCTTCTCTAATATGGGAGTAAGTACTGCTATAATGGATGATTTCATGAAAAACAATGCTCCAGAAGAAGCAGTAGCAGAGACAGTGAAGAAAGAGCGTAAAAAATAGAAATTAACTTTTAACTATATAAAAGAGATCTTTTTAAGATCTCTTTTTTTTGTATCATTTTCCCCTAAGTATGAGTTATGTCACCTTTTTTACGAAAAAGAGGTGTTATTTTTGAGTTGGTTTAACCAAAAATACAAATAACACTTATGAGACCACTCAAGATTGTAGTAC
>JBATIW010000329.1:0-2478 GCA_049668005.1 Maribacter sp. | reverse complement strand
TCAGTTTCAAATTTTTTGTTGCTTTTTTTACTCATTCCTTTTAATTTTCTAGCACCCTAGCGGAGTTGAAGTCACATGATAAACAATTCCTAATCATTTTTTTCCTCTTTAAAGAATTTGTAATGGCTTCCATTCTTGCACTCTGCCAAGCTAGGTAATTCTCTAATTTCTCCTCTAATCAAGGCTTCTTTTTTTGCCCTTTTCCATCCTTGAATCTGCTTTTCCCTATAAAATGCTTTGGCAATGCTATCATATTCCTCAACATAAATCAATTTTACAGGAAGTCTCTTTTTCGTATGGTTCGCTGCATTACCCTCTTGGTGCTGAACCATTCTTTTATCCAAATCCACAGTACTTCCGGTATAATAACTACCATCCGAGCATTCCAATATATATGTATACCCTTTCATAACTATCTTGATGTGGCTTCGGCTACGCTCAGCCACCAATCCCATCTGTTGAATTCGGTTGCTCAACGGAGTCCAAGTCATTGTTCCTTACAATATGAACTATTATCGATTTTGACCACGTTCAATCACCTAAACCATTAAAGGGTGACTGAGCGGAGCCGAAGTCATCCTTTTTCTGCAATTCGTAAAATATCGCCAAATACACCTCTCGCAGTTACTGCCGCTCCGGCGCCGGCTCCTTGAATTACCAAAGGGTGCTCCCCATAGGATTCTGTATAAATCTCTATGATAGAATCAGAACCCTTGACTTGTCCTAAAGAACTTTCCTTGGGTACTGAAATCAATTTAACATCCAATTTACCTTTTTCTTTTCGTAAATCGCCATGTAAATCGCCCACATACCGTAACACATGGTTGGGTTTTTGATTTTTTTTCAATTCATTGAACTTATCATCCAACACATCTAGATTAGCCATAAAGTCATCAACATTTCCAATCTGTAACAGACTGGGAATTAAATTTTGAATCTGAATATCGGAAAACTCATTGCTTAATTCCAATTCCCTGGCCAAAATCAATAATTTACGCCCTACGTCATTACCAGAAAGGTCTTCTCTTGGGTCCGGTTCCGTAAAACCTTTGTTCATGGCATCTTTCAAAATTGCTGAAAAAGACATATTCACTTCAGAAAAAGTATTGAATATATAGCTTAAAGACCCTGAAAACACTCCTTTAATCCTTGTAATATTCTCGCCCGAAAGGTGCAATAATTTTATAGTATCTATAAGTGGTAACCCAGCCCCAACATTCGTTTCATAGAGGTATTGTTTTTGATGTTTAGACAATTCCGCTCTTAATAATTGATAGTAATCAAAACCCAGTGTATTGGCGATTTTATTGGAGGAAACCAAATCAAAACCGTTTTCGACAAACTCAAAGTAATTGGCCACAAAATCTTCACTTGCCGTATTATCAACAGCTATCAAGTTCTCGAAGTGATGCTTTTTAGCATATGCGAAAATATCTTTCATTTGATACTTAACACCTTGCTCTTCAATAGCCGACTTCCAACTTTTGGGAATCCCTTTTTCGTTGAACAAGACCTTTTTTGAATTGGCAATTGCGAAAACATGAATAGCAATACCTTTACGTTTTTCAATGGTTTTGGATGACTTTAATATTTGGTCAATCAAGGTGCCACCAACGTTTCCATGCCCAAAAATTGCAACATTCACCTTTTTGCTGAATCCGAATATCTGTCCGTGCATTACGTTCAACGACTTGTGCAAATCAGATTTCTTGACAACCAGACTTACATTTTTTCCTGAAACCGTATTATTGAACAATAAGGGAACCACTTGGTTTTTAATAAGTGCGTTATAAGGTTTGTGGAACGTACTTAAATCCTGACCCACTATTGAAATCACGGATACGTCTTTCACTATCGTAATCCTATTAATATCCTTGGATTGAAAATCACTGGAGAACTCGCGCTCTAATGCAATTTTAGCCCTTTGTGCTTTATCCACATTAACAACCAAACCAATACCCCGTTCGGAAGAACCCTGCGAAATAATGCTAACACTGATGTTGTTTTCACCAAGTGACCTGAAAATTCTGGCATCAATTCCAACTTTTCCTAAAAGCCCCCGGCCTTCCAAATTAATAAGTGCCACCTCCTCGATTACCGATAAGGATTTAATCCCCTCCTTGTTCGTTTTCGCACTAATGAGTGTTCCCTCACCATCATGATTAAAGGTGTTCAGGATTCTTAGTGGAATATTCTTTTCTATTAATGGAATTATTGTTTTTGCATGTAAAATATTCGCGCCAAAGTTCGCTAATTCATTAGCCTCACTATAGGACAATTCTGAAATACGTTTTGCCTCTGCCACATAATCAGGATTGGCAGTAAATATGCCATCTACATGTGTATAATTCTGAAGTTCTTCAGCATCTAGGTAATTGGCCAACATAGCGGCTGAATAGTTGCTGCCGTTTCTTCCTAAAGTTGTTGTCTCATTATCCAAAGTTGATGCAATAAATCCGGTTATCACTGGCACGGTAT
>JBATIW010000328.1:0-5522 GCA_049668005.1 Maribacter sp. | reverse complement strand
TAGAAGCTATAAAGTCAGAAAAATCATCAATATTTTTTAATATAAGTCCAGAGTCGGCAGCTATTTCCGAGTCATTAAGTAAGGGACGACCTGGAAAATCGTTGGGGCGTGAGTTGCTATGAAAACGCATGTCCATTTCAGGGGTGAATACAATTGTGTTGCCATTGGCTATTTCAATGGCCAGGATAGCATTTGGTAATTCCAAACCGGTGAAATAATAAAAGTCATCCAACTGTCTAAAGGTTTCACCATAGGAAAAGCCGTCTTTAGCAGGAATCAACACCAAACCTGTTTTGTTTTGGGTTTTTAGTTGTGAAACTAAGTTGTCACGACGATCCGTTAATTCTTCTTTACCAAAGGGCAATTTCGTCCATTCAAAGTAAGATTGTTGGGGCGTTTGCGCTGGTAAAAAACATAAGAAAAAAAGAAAAAATACATATGAAAAATGGTGCTGTTGCATAGTGTTGATCGTTTTATTGAATTAATATGTTCTAAGGAATTCAATCACTTCCCAAAATTAATCAGTTCGTTTTGAATAGCATATTTAAGGCACCTGCTTTGTTGTCCAATACTGGATTTTGACGGATTCGTCCAAAGAATTTGGCTTTACCATCATTCTTTTTTTGTGAATACTTCCCCCATAAAATCAAGTTGTTTTACCGCTCCATCATTATTTAAATCAAAACGAATTTCAAATGTATCACCCCATGATGGATCTTTGTTGGTAATAAAAGTATCATAGTGCCAATGTGAGGCTCGATATGATATATGGGAATTGAAGTTTACTTCTAAAGCGTCTCCAATCTGAGTGACCGTCGCACTCCCCAACATCTTGTTAGTATACACCCCTTTATAGGCGCTCAACGGCAAGCTTGGGGTTGTGTTTTTTACGCGTTCATCAACTTTCTTTTTTTGCTTTTCGAGATTCTTTTTATTAATCCCATTATACAGTTCAAAAACTTCGGTATGCCAATCGCGATTATCATCATTAAAAATAAATAAATCTATGGCCTTGAGCATAATGGCATGGCGCAATTCGGCATGATCTAGGTTGGCAAATACGTAAACAGCCATGTTTTTATCATGCATCACTCCTGCAATGGCGACCAATCCGCCTAGGCTACCGGTATGAAAGTCTAGTTTTGAACCACGATAATCCTGTTGAAACCATCCGAGGCCGTAGGTGTTCCAGTTTGGTTTGGTCAGCGCGGTGGTTGGGTACATGCCTCCTTCAGGCTGTAAAGCATGTGGTTTAAAGAGATAGTTAAAGGTCGTTGGTTTTACCAAAGTATCGTTTTTATACACCCCATCGTTGACCAAAAATGTCAAATAATTACTGATGTCCTTGGGAGCAGACCATATCATTCCCGCAGCCCCAATTTGGTCGGCAAATGAATGCGGTACCTTAACAATACCCTCTTCTGGGTCATAATTGTATGGGGTCACATAATTACCTGCTTTAAGAATATTTATGGCTTTTGCCTGTGTCCGGTTCATTTCCAAGGGAGTAAAGACCCTTTCCTTTGCAAAATCCGCCCAGTGTTTGCCACTTGCAGCACCTATGACCTCTCCGGCCGCCACATACATAATGTTTTGATATGTGAAGCCCCCACGTAATGGATATGCTTTTTTTGCGTTTTGAAAATTCTTAAGGGTTTGTCGTGTAGATGTGCTATCTATGAACCAAAGCAAATCTGCATTACCGATACCCAGATTATGTGTCAAGAGATCTTTTACCCTGGCATTGGCCGTGATATAGGGATCGGAAAGCCTAAAATATGGCAGGTGATCAACTACCTTATCATCCCACTTTAATTTGCCTTCGTCGACCAACATGCCAAGCGATAGGGCAACAATGGCCTTTGTCGTTGAGGCCATGGCGAACAAGGTGTTTTCATCCACAGGTTCTTTGGTCTGTACGTTTTTGACCCCATATGTTTTTTGAAAGACCGCATTTCCATCTTTAACAACGATTGCGGCCAATCCGGGAACTTTCCAATCATTCATGCCTTGTACAATCATGGCATCCAACTTCTGGATATTTGATTCTTGTTGGGCATTTAATGAATATCCCCTTATTATTAGGACGATAAGAATATACTTGATTATACTTTTCATTTTTTGATTTAGTTTTTCAAATAGTCAGTCACCAATTTATAGGTGCCTTCGATAAGTTTAGACCTGGTATCACCTTCTCCTGAATTCATAAAAATAGCTATCGTCAAGGGCTTGTTTCTATTTCGAACTACAATTGTCCTTGTTCCGTTCCAACTCCCGGTATGGAGGGCAATATCATCAGTTATAAACCAACCCATACCATAGCTTTCCTCAGCGCCATTTAAAAAGGAAAATGGATACTTTGCATTTTCTGGTAATGGCATGGAACTAGGCTTAAATATTATTTGATGTAATGAATCGGAAAGGATAGTTCTGTTGCGTAGAGCCTGGTCATATGCATAGTAATCTGTGATGCTGGTGTAAACCGCGCCATCGCCCAATACACCATTCATGAAATAACCATCGACTTTTTTCCAACTGCCCAAACTGTCTTTTACATAACAAAAGGATTGCTCCTTAATGGCAATTGGATGCGCCAAAGAAAAGTAGTTGGTGTTTTTCATGCCAGCTTTTTCAAAAACAGCTTTCTTGGCATAGGTCGCAAAATCCCGGCCACTCAATTTTTCGGTTAATAAGGCCAAAACAATATAAGCTGTGTTTGAATACTCCCATTTTTCACCTGGGTCAAATCGAGAAGCGGGATTTGTGCCTAACCAATGTAATATGTCCTTGTTTTCAACAACTTTGGTTCGATCCCAATCCGTTTTAAATGCTTCCTCATAATCTGCCAATCCCGATGTATGATTGATTAATTGGGTTACCGTAATGTTTTTAAACACCTCTAAGGGCCAGAATTTGTATACGGTATCATTGAGTGATAGCTTTCCCTGATCCACTAAGGTTAAAAGACTCAAATTCGTGAATTGTTTGCTGACAGAAGCCATGCGCATGTTGGTGTTTTTAGTGATAGGCGCCTTACTCTCCAAATCCCGAATCCCGTAACCTTTACCAACCAACATTTCACCGTCGTAGGCGACCATTAGTGCAGCACCTGGATCATCAGGTGATATATATGTGTTGAAAAGGGAATCAAGCTGGGTTTCTAATCCTTGAACTGATGTTGATTGGGGTTCTTCTTTCTTCTCAGATGATGTTTTGCAGGAAAAAACGATGATCAGTAATAGTAAAGTAAGTATCCTCATGTTGCTATTTTATTATTTTTCTTCATTGGCTTTCAGGACTCGCAACAAATTGCCGCCGAGAATTTTATGGATCTCCTCTGTACTATATCCCCTGTCTGCCAAAGCCTCTGTTATCAAGGGGTAAGAGCTTACATCATCCAAACCCAATGGGGCCAGGGGAATGCCGTCAAAGTCTGAACCCAACCCAACATAATCTACACCCACTAATTCAACAACATGGACAATATGCTGTACCAACTGATCCAAAGTTGGCCTAAATGATTGTACCTCGGTAACATACTTGCTAAAAAGGATTTCTTCAGCGACGTATAAATTCACCCCATTTTTGATTAATGAATCATTTTCTATTTTATGTTTAAGCATAAAGGCATCACGTTTTCCCTCATAATTCAGATCAATGAACCCCGCATAAAAATTAATTTGTACTACCCCACCATTTTTGGCGATAGCCCTTATTTGGTCATCCCTTAAATTTCGGGGAACAGGACAAATAGCGTACACCGAGCTATGTGAGGCTATTACTGGTTTGGCGGTAGTTTCAATAACATCCCAAAAAGTTTGTTCGCCAACATGGCTGATATCCACCATCATGCCTAGAGTGTTCATACGACGGACAATTTGTTTTCCAAAGGCTGTCAGCCCTTTCTTGCCCTCTGAGTTCAAAGCCCCATCTTCGGCTGTTTCATCAGAAGCACTTGTAGCCCATGAAGTGGAATTGTTCCAAGTTAGGGTCATGTAACGCACACCTCGATTATAGAGTGTATCCAATTTGCTCAGATCATTTTCCATCATATGCCCACCTTCAAGGCCAAAAAACGCGGCAATTTTATTTTCACCTACAACATTCATTGCTTCTTGGATATTTTCTACCTGTACAATTTTGTCTGGATTCCGGTTCGTAACAGCATCCAAGGAATCCATTTCGATCAGGGCGTATTCAAATGGATTGGCTTGATTGCCATCACACCAAACCGAAAAGAACTGTACATCAACCCCACCTTTTTTTAAGCGTTGAAGATCTGTATGTGATACTCCTTTCTGATCTTGATCTAAAACCACACCTTTTTCCATGATCTGTAAAAGCACATCATTATGGGTATCGACCAAAATTGCTTGTTCATGAATTTCTCCGAAGGAGCTTGTTTCTTTTTTTTCTGTTGTTGGTTTACAAGAAAAAACCAGAAATAGTGCGAGTAGGGTAAATATTCTCATAGTTGCAGCATTCAGTTTTTCATTTTATATCCAGGTCCTCTTACAACTTTTCCGGGCAAAGCTCCTGTATGTTCCCCATCTTTAAGTACCTGTTCTCCGTTTACAAAGACGTGTTGCATTCCTGTGGCGTATTGCATGGGTTTTTCAAAAGTAGCATGGTCTTGAATTGTCTCAGGATCAAAAATGGCTAAATCGGCAAAATAGCCCACTTTTAAGGCTCCTCTTTTCTTGATTTTTAAATTGTTCGCCGGCAAGGAGGTAAGTTTGTATATTGCTTCTTCCAATGATATTAATTTTTCCTCACGTACGTATTTACCCAAAAGACGAGCAACATTCCCATAAGCTCTAGGATGTGTACTCGATTCTAAAAAAACACCTTCCGGGGCAGATGATTCTGCATCCGAACCAAAGCTCATATAGGGTAGTTTTATTTGCTTTCTTACATTTTCTTCAGACATTAGAAAATAAACCGTGCCTACACGGCTGCCATCCTGTACCACCAAATCCATCGCTGTTTCTACTGGAGAGGTATTCCTGATTTTTGCGACTTCAGCAAGTGATTTACCAGTGAGGTGTTTTAAACTATCGTTCTTGAACCCTAT
The DNA here is from genome assembly GCA_049668005.1 of Maribacter sp. Lineage (GTDB taxonomy): Bacteria > Bacteroidota > Bacteroidia > Flavobacteriales > Flavobacteriaceae > Maribacter_A. The sequence goes on along the minus strand of JBATIW010000328.1, from coordinate 448 downwards.
TAGTATTATGTCATCGTAAGATTCCGTTCCCATCATCAAGCTTTCCCATTCGTCTGTGGGCGTGGTCATTTCTTTTAACAATCGCTTTCTGATTTTGGGGTCTTGCAATCGTTCTGACCATTTTTCATAACCGCCTTCTTGCACCCATGGGGGCATGGAGGCATCCAGGCCAGTAGCCCCTGCGGTATAATTGTACATGTCTGTGGTAATATGATGCCCCGCTTTCCGGGCCGAATCTATTTTAGTAATAACCTGGTCGAGTTTATGCCAATTATCCTTCCCCCCCTGTTTCAGATGGTAGACCTCTGCCCTGATCTTAGCCTCATCAGCTATGCGAATGAGCTCGTCTAAACTTTCCAGTAGGTTGTTGCCCTCACTACGCATATGTGAAATATACATACCATCATATTCAGAAGCCACTTTACAAAGAGCTATAAGCTCTTCGGTA
>JBATIW010000327.1:0-5443 GCA_049668005.1 Maribacter sp. | reverse complement strand
CATTAGTAGTTTTAACCATAATGCTCATAGGCTACCAATCCTACGGACAAAAACCAAGAGCGAGGGATTTAGGAGTTCCATTTGATGGTACAACAGGTGCCTTGAATGCTATTACAGATGTCACGGGCGTCGAGGTGGGTTATAGTACAATGTTCTATGGAAAAGGTGAAAATATTGTTGGGAAAGGCCCTGTTAGAACTGGGGTTACAGCAATATTCCCGAGAGGCAAAACAAAAAAGTTCAGCCCTGTTTATGCCAATTGGTACAGTCTAAATGGCAATGGGGAAATGACGGGTACCACTTGGGTAACCGAATCGGGTTTTTTGGAAACTCCAATTATGATAACCAATACAAATAGTGTTGGGGTTGTTCGTGATGCAGTTTTAAAATGGTATGTAGACATAGATTGGTATAATGGTGAAGATTGGTGGTACACGTATCCAGTCGTTGCAGAAACCTATGATGGCTTTCTCAATGATATTTACGGTTTTCACGTAAAGGAAGAAAATGTTCTGGAGGCAATAGAAAATGCCTCAGGTGGCAAGATTGCAGAAGGAAATGTAGGTGGAGGAACGGGAATGATGTGTTTAGGATTCAAGGGAGGGACAGGGACCTCTTCTAGAATTGTAAAAATCAAGGATTCAACCTATACCGTTGGTGTAATTGTCCAATCTAATTTTGGAAGCAGAAAAACCTTTACCGTTGCAGGTGTTCCAGTTGGTCGAGAATTAAAGGATACGTTGAATTATGAATACAAGGCTCCACCAAAATCAAGGAGAAAAGAAGGCGACGGTTCAATAATAGTTATTGTGGCCACAGATGCTCCGTTTTTACCACACCAACTTAAGAGAATTGCCCAAAGGGTTCCTCTGGGGATTGGAATAGTTGGCGGTCGGGGAAGCAATGGCTCGGGAGACATTTTTTTAGCCTTTTCAACAGCCAATGAAAACGCTTTCAACCGCGACGAAACAACGGTAGTAGAAACTTTTTCCAACGATATGATTACTCCGTTTTTTAACGCAACCGTGCAAGCTGTGGAAGAGGCAATCATAAATGCGATGGTAGCAGCTGAAACTATGGAAGGGATTAATGGGAATAAGGCGTATGCCTTACCTCACGACTTACTCATCCAAACACTCAAAAAATATAACCGGATAAAGGAATAAGGTTTCACAATAGTTTGCGAAAATACATTCAAGCGTATTCTAGGCTATAATTTACCGACAACTATAACAAAGAAAAACTGAAATGAGGATATTAATAATTGGTGGAAACGGAACGATTGGGCGGCCAGTAGCCGAACATTTCTCAAAAGACAATGAAGTGATCATAGCAGGTAGAAATAGCGGTGACTTGAATATTGACATTGCTGATATCAACTCAATTAAACAAGGTTTAAAACAAGTAGGCCAATTGAACGCCATTGTTTGTATTGCCGGTGAAGCAAAATGGGCCAACTTCAATGAACTTTCTGAAGACGATTACTATATAGGGCTAAGAAGTAAGCTTATGGGACAGGTAAACCTTGTTCGTATAGGACAAAGTCATTTGAGCCCTAATGGCTCAATTACACTTTCAACAGGAATATTAGCCGATGACCCCGTGGTTAAAACCACAAGTGCAGCAATGGTCAATGGCGGAATCCACAGCTTCGTTCAAGCCGTTGCCTTGGAAATTGAGCATGGCATTAGAGTAAATGTAGTCTCATTGGGTATGGTCCAAGATGCGTATGAAAAGTACAAGGATTACTTTCCTGGTCACAATCCAGTTCCGATGAAAAAAGCTATCAATGCTTATGTTCGAAGTGTAAAAGGAAAAGGCAATGGTGAAGTAATCCGAATTTACGAATAAAGGAAATAGTCAATTGTAAAAATGCCCCTTTTTCAGTGTTGCATAAGTGCTATATTTGAAATTAAAAGGCATAACCAGCTTAATTTATCTATGGAAAAGTCCGTTTTGGTCTGACGACAAGTGGCGTGCAATGTATTATTATAGCCAAAGCACTATATGTTATTAAAATACGCTTCGATTCGTCTTTTCCATTATTCCAGAATAAAAACCTCTTCAATTTTCATATTGAATACCTTCGAAATGTCATACGCCAATTTGAGCGAAGGATTGTATTTTGCCTTCTCAAGGAACACAATGGTTTCTCTCCGTACACCCACTTTTTGGGCAAGTTCAACTTGAGTTAGGTTATCTCTGGCTCGAAGTTCCTTAATTCTTGTTTTCATCTGAAATCCCAACCTTTGAGTAATAAAGCCAGTTAAGAAAGAAGATAAGTACCATCCCCATCAGACCAAGACCAATAATTATTTTGTCTTTTGGTTCTATGTCAACAAGAAAAAGTATGACAAAGACCCACATATAAATAGAATAGCTGAATGCATTAGCGGCAGCTTTTTCTTTTATTCTTTTTGATAACTCATCCTCAGAAGTCAGTCCTGCTTTTTCACTTTTAAAACTTCTAATCTTAAAATACAGGCCGAAACCAATCAGAAAGACACCTAATCCAAAGATAAGGTAACCCATTGCATCGAAAGACTCTGTTGTCTTATATGCCCATAAACCCAGGAGGACTAACCCTAACACAGGCGAAATGAATGAAATCAGTGATTTGTGTTTTGTTTTCATTGTCTATTGTTACTTATTTCTAACATAAAGTTAGATATTTCTAACATAACTTCCAAATCTACAGGGGTAATTTCTCTATAACATTGGGACTGCAATACATATGAAAATGGATAAATGGCCAATTATAAGTTGGAAAATGGCTCTGATATCAACTCCTATTTCACGGTATAAAAATTAAACATCCATAACCAGTTTATAGCCCACACCACGAATATTCACGATTTTTACTTTTGAATCAAATTCCAGTTTCTTCCTCAATTTCGAAATGAAAACATCCAGGGTTCTGCCTACATAATCCCCTTCATCTCCCCAGACCATATTTAAAATTACCTCCCGTTCTACGGTGGTGTTGACGGCGTTATAGAGTAAAAGAAGAAGGTCTGCTTCTTTACTGGTTAGATCTATTCTTTGATGCTCAATTAAAAGCTCCGTATTGCGCTTATCAAAATGATATGTGCCCAAAGCGATCAAATTTGGATCGATCGTCGATTTATTTCTTCGCTTCCAGATAAAAAAGAACACTGCTGCGAATAGTGTGAATAATACAAACATGATCATATAACCCATTTGACTTATCCCAGCATTTGATTTGTTTGAGGGGTCGGGTGTAGCAATCAGCAAGGCTGTATCTATCAATCTCGTCTCTATCAAAGTGAATAGAATACTATAACAGGCTTTGGGTTGAATTCTACCTTGGCAAGGAATTATATCCGATTTGTCCAAATCATCGATTTTGAAACTATAGACCACCTCCCCAGTTTCGCAATGCTCCACTTCCACAATATAGCTATTTGCCATTTTTGTTTCCTTGACAACTCGATCAACGGTCAAGACCAATTCATCAGGTTTGAATTCGAATTCAGATTCGAATTGAATTCTATATCGATCATTTTCCTTGATAATAGGTAATACGCGAGAGGTACTATCATTTGAACTGAGTAGGATTTGGTGTCCAATCATTCTCAGGGTCACTTTGATAAGACTCTCATTTACTGCATCTTGCGCATTGCTTTTAGTGATAAACAACAATATGCAACCAAAAGTGAACAATGTTATTTTAATCTGACTTAGGCCCATGTTACAAAACTATTTGAATTTGGTTCAAATGGAAATGTTTTACACAAAATTTACATCATTTTACATTGCATATACACATTGCTGCGTCAATCCGCTATACATTTGATAGTTATTAATCATTAAATCAACAGATATGCAAAAGAGTATTATCATTTTTTGTGCAGTACTTACTACTTTGGGTCTAATAGCTTATGGTGTTTTAAACTGGACCGATGCTGAAACAGATCAATTAGAAACACCAGCTAAACGGGAAATTGCTAGCATTACCCAAGTGGTGGGGCCGGTTAAAGAGCGGATCTTTTCTGATTTTATCTACGGTGTAGGCCCAAGGTTTGGCCCCATTAAAAAAAGAGACCTGGATAAGGCAAGAACCTTTGATGATTTTATTAGCGAGGAACACTCCAAACGCATAGTGTCTTACAAATCCTTAAGTGTCATTTATATCATAAATGATGAGCAATCGGATATTCGTGAAACAGGAAGCAGTGATGAGCTAAATGCAGCTCAATTAAAGCTCCTTCAATCGGCCGATTACTCTACCAATTTTTTAATCAGGGCTGAATACCAACAAAAGAATAAAGAGACCGGTGCTCTGGAAGACAGTTATTCCACCCCGCATTTAACCATTGTTCCGGAAAAGCAAGCTGAATATGTAAGTGGTAAGGATGTACTCATCGAATATCTTAAAGAAAACAGCAAAGAGGTTAGGACCAATGTTGAAGCGGACAAACTACAACCTGCTAAGCTATTTTTTACGGTTAGTCAAAATGGGGCCATAGAAAATGTTAGACTAGATAGATCCTCAAACTATCCTGCCGTAGATAAAAAGATGATTGAACTGATTACTCAAGCCCCAGGATCATGGGTGCCAGCGGAAAATTCCAAGGGTCAAAAAGTGGATCAAGAACTCGTCATTTCCTTTGGATTAATGGGTTGCTAAGTAGACGACCATTTGCAATGTATTTTAAAGGGCTTCTTTACATAGGTGAAGGAGCTTTTTTGCGTAGGATAATGATGTTCTAATCGGAAAATTAATTGAATTTTCGGTATACCCCACCCTTTTACTATCTTAGTTCTTTACGCCAAGAATCCATACATCGAAATTTTGAATTTAATTAAGATGGCAATAGAAAAAATCATAGCATGGTTGCTTCAAGGGGATATTTCCATACAATATCAGGTTCATCGGGATTTGCTGGGAAACGATAGAAAAGATTTACAGGAAAGAATTGCAAACGAAGGTTGGGGAAAACAGTTTTTATCCAAGCGAAAGTCCAATGGACACTGGGGACAGGGCTTTTATCAGCCTAAATGGATTTCTTCCCATTACACGCTATTAGATCTTCGCAACCTGGGTCTAAGTCCAGAAAACGAAAAAGCAAAAGAAACCATCGGGATGATTTTGTCTACCTGCAAGGCCGAAGATGGAGGTCTTCGACTGGGCCCCTCAACATCTGCCCATAGTGATGTTTGTGTTAATGGGATGTTCTTGAATTATGCAACATATTTTCAAACTGATGAGCAGGAATTACATAGGGTTGTAGATAGTATTCTACATGAACTAATGCCAGATGGTGGTTTCAATTGCAGGACAACAAGAAGTGGGGCCATTCATAGTTCGTTACATACTACCCTATCCGTTCTAGAAGGAATGATCGAGTTTCAGAAGGCGGACTACGCATACCGAAAGAATGAACTACAAAGTGCTCGCAAGAGTGCAGAAGCATTTGTT
>JBATIW010000326.1:0-6925 GCA_049668005.1 Maribacter sp. | reverse complement strand
GCAGCAGAGCGTATCCTACGAGGTCGTAAAACGTTCAAAACCCCTTATTTTTCGGTAACTGACAAAAATACGGATGAAGTGCGGAAAATGCTCGATGAACGTATTCAATACCCAAAACCACTTACCGGAAAAAAATGAAGTTAAACGACATTATACACCCATTTTCATCGGTTATTGAACCGATACAGAGCGTAATCGCAATACCATTTTAACTCTCTAAGTTTTAGTATATGGAAAAATGATTGATCCTATCAATTGTTAACTTGGAAATACATTAGTTATAATATTCCTTAACTTTGAACTTAAAGTGTCATCCTATTTTTTTTAAAATCGAATAAGTGATCAATAAAATATTCATCACCTTAGCTTTTGTGCTGATTTATAGTAAGTGCAAATGTTTCGCTCAAGAACAGGTTCTTTACAAGCAATTGGATACAACACAATTGTTCTTGGAGATTTATAAACCCACACGCTATATTTCTACCAAAACTTACCCTGCCATGGTTTTCTTTTTTGGTGGAGGATGGAAAGGAGGCGATAGATCCCACTTCTTTAAGCATGCAAAATACTTTTCGAAAAGGGGTATGGTTTGTATTCTTGCGGATTATCGTACTGAAAATAATTATAAGACCTCCCCTTTTGAATCAGTAAAAGATGCAAAATCCGTAATTAGGTTCGTTAAGAAAAATGCATCGAAATTCAATGTTGACCCCGATAAAATCATTGCATCTGGGGGCTCGGCTGGGGGTCATCTCGCAGCCACTACTGCCTTAATTACGAATTACAATGAAGATACCGATGATTTGACTATAAGTTGTATCCCGAACGCATTGGTACTATTTAATCCAGTAATTGATAACGGACCTGGAGGATATGGCTATGAAAGAATTGGGGATGCTTATAAAGACTTCTCACCTTTGCATAATATAATGGATGGTGCACCACCAACAATTATTTTTTTGGGAACCAATGATGACCTTATTCCTATCGAAACTGCTATGTACTATAAAAAAGTAATGGAGAAAATAGGAAGTAAATGTGAGCTAAGGCTTTATGAAGGAGAAGGTCATGGCTTCTTCAACTATGGTAACTTTGAATATTATAAGAAAACCGTATCTGAAACTGATATGTTTTTGCAAACACTTGGGTATTTAGAAGCAGAGCCTATTGTGATTATAGAGTGATTTTGAACTACTAATACTGCAGTCTAAGCCAATTTAGGCCGATCACCCTTTGTAGCAAAAGTCAAGGCCATTATTATTTTGGCATTTTTAAACTTATAAATACTAGCCAGGTTCTCTTGGGGAATCAAAGAAATTCTTTCTTTCGTTGAAGTTAGTGCGGAATCCTTTTCTGTTGTAATAATTAGCTTTTCAGGGCTTTTGTCTTGGGCAAAGGAAACAAGGCCCGTGCATAGAAAAACGGTTACAAAGAAAAGGATTCGCATAGTTTGTAGTTAATTTGGTTACAGTGATAACCTTCAACCTATCATTTTCCTTCAGCTTTATTCGACCAAATAAATGATTTTATCGATGAACTGTCGTTTCATCGTTGAACTACCCACTTTTATCGTGGAAATCCACTTTTTATTAACACACTTTATCGAAGTTTTTAAACACTTCATCGAAACCAAATAGTAAAAAAGGGATGCAAAAACTAGGAAATTGATATAAAACCCATTGTGATTCTAGGGTATAACAATAAGAAATTACACCACTAGTCCATTCCCTTCTGTTAAATTCTATATGAAGATCAGTAAAAAATCACCTTGCCTCCTTGCGCAGCACTTGTAACGGTGGACTGCTAATAACACTTTTACTGTTCGCTAAACCAATGACCAATACCAACAAGGATATACCCGGCAATAGTATTAAAAAAGGCTCTAAGGCCGGAGTAAACGGTGATTTAAATACAAACACAGCCAACAATTGACTTCCAACCAACGAAAGCAAAATACCAATGCTACTACCTAAAACACCCAAATATAGATACTCCAAAGCTGTAATCTTCAAGATCTGCGTGCTACGCGCACCGATTGTACGCAACAAAACACTTTCTTTTATACGTTGATACTTACTGTTTCGTACTGAACCTATCAAAACAATAATACCCGTCAGAATACTAAAAACTGCCATAAAATTGATAGCCCATGAAATTTTATCCAAAATCCGTTCAATAATGGATAGTACCTGCCGTAAGTCAATAATTGAGATATTGGGAAACTTGCCTACAAGTTCTTGCTGTAAATCGGCCGAAGCAATTTCATTTGGCACATTAGTAGTCAAAACATTAAACTGTGGGGCATTCTCCAATACCCCTTTGGGAAATACAATGGAGAAATTCAACTGCATGCGACCCCAATCTACCTCACGGATGCTACTTACTTCGGTTTCCATAAGAACCCCTTGTACATTGAATACTATGGCGTCACCAATCACTACCTGGGCATCTTTGGCTACATTGTCTGACAAGGATATGGGAATTGGTCGCTTGTCATCATCAATTGCCGTAACCCAATTTCCATCAACCAAGGTTTCTGATCCAATCAACGAATCACGATATGTGACCCTAAATTCATGGTATAAAATCCATTTGTTCATGGTAGTGATACTGTCCAAGCGCATATCATTCACATCCTTTCCTTTAATACTATGTACCCGCATTGTCACGATGGGAATATTATCAATGACTTGCAAACCCTTGGGGGTAATACTGTTTACTACTGCATTTTTTTGATCGTTCTGCACATCGAGCAAAATAATATTGGGGTTTTGGCTACCACTATCCAAGGCCGTTTTTGCCAAGAGAATGTCTTTTGTGAAATACAGTGTACTTATAAGAAAAGTACCAACGCCTATCGCTAAAATCAAGACCATCGTTTGGTTATTGGGCCTAAAAAGATTGAGCAAACTTTGACGAGCAATAAAGCCCCATGATGTTGGAAAATATTTTTTAATGCCTTTCATAAATAAGGTTGCAATCCCTGACAATATAGAAAAGGTGACCAAAATCCCCAGAACAAAAGCTAAGGCCATCTGCCAGCTATCCAGGAGCCATAGGGAAAACAAAAAGATAAAAAGGAGAATGGTCAGTAAGACCAAATAAGAAGCTTTTCGCGATTTGGCATTATCCTCTTCCTGAATACGCAATACCTGTAGAGGGGAAACATACCAAGTACTTAACAATGGAGTTAGTGCAAATAGTACTGACATAAAAACACCCAACAACAACCCCAACAAAACAGGTTGTATAGAGAATGATATCTGAACCTCGAAGGGTAAAAAATCCGCAAGTATCATAGGAAAAAGCTGTTGCAGCGATACCCCAATCAAAGTACCCAATAGTCCCCCCAACAAACCCATTCCTGCTATTTGGATAAGGTATATTAAGAATGTCTGTTTTCGACTAGCCCCCAAGCACTTTAGAATGGCCACGGCACGCAGTTTTTCCTTGATGTAAATATGTACAGAACTGGCTATACCCACGCAACCCAATAGTAAGGCAATGAACGCCACCAAGTTCATAAACTTCCCTACATTTTCGTATCGACGACCTAATCTTTCACTGGTTTGGGTATGGGTATCCATATCGGCATTTTCGAGGTCGAGTACTGGATCTAGTTCTTTGTATATTATTTCCAAATCGGTAGTGGTATCGGCCTTGAAATAGTAGTTATACCCAACCCTACTACCCTTTTGCAAGAGTTCTGTGTCATCGATAAAACGATATGGAATTATAACGGGAGGTGCTACAGAAGCGGATATGGCCGTACTACCAGGTGCGGATCTCAACGATCCAGTAATCGGGAAGGTTAATTCCCCAATTTTGACACTATCGCCTGGTTGTAGCTTAAATTGCAGCATCAAAGTAGCATCGACCAAGGCACCATTTGCGTTATTGTACTCTTTTGCCGCAGCATAAGGCTTGGTCTCTAATTCACCATATATAGGAAAATCGCCTTCAATACCGCGTACTTGTACTAATTTGGTAGCACTCCCTTTTGAAAAAGCAGCCATAGAAACGAATTTCACTTCCATCGCCGCTGCGCCTAAAGAATCGATTATTCCCTGCACCTTTTCATTTGGCAATTGATTGCTATCAATTTTAAAATCAGCACCCATAAGGGCCTTGGATTGTAAAGAAATATTTTTCTTTAGGTTTTCACTAAAGGATTGTATGGAAACTACGGCAGCGATACCCAAAATAATCGAAGCCATAAACAGGAATAGTCTACGACCGCTGGCCTTGCCATCGCGCCAAGCCATTTTAAGAAGCCAATTTAAACTGGCTTTCCTTTTATTTTTAGGAGTATCACTCACGAATGTATCGTACTTTCGTTTGTTATTATTTTTCCACCCTTCAACCTCAATATATGTTGGTTTCTTTTTGCCAAATCAAGATCATGTGTTACAATTACCAGCGTTGTTCCTGCCTCTTGGTTAAGATCGAAAAGTAATTGCACTACCTTCTCCCCTGTTTCCTCATCAAGATTTCCAGTAGGTTCATCAGCAAATAAGATAGATGGACTATTGCTAAAAGCTCTTGCCAAGGCAACCCGCTGCTGTTCACCCCCAGAAAGCTGGGAGGGATAATGATGTGAGCGTTCTGCAAGCCCCACTTTACCCAAAAGTTCCATGGCTTTTTTGGCGGCATTTTTTGCTCCCTGTAATTCCAGGGGAACACTTACGTTTTCCAATGCGGTAAGCGTAGGTAATAACTGAAAATCCTGAAAAATAAAACCAACATTGTTGTTTCTTAACAGTGCTCTTTCATCTTCGGACATAACACTAAGGTCAGATCCACAGAGTTCTATCACACCTGATTCAGGGTAATCAAGTCCAGCGCAAAGACCCAATAAAGTAGTTTTACCACTACCAGATGGTCCTACTATTGCAAAAGTATCACCTGACTCAATATCAAAAGTAATATCGTCCAGTACCGTTAATGCTTTAGAACCACTCGTATAAGTTTTCTTTAGGTTACGAACGTTTAATATCTTTGCCATATTCCAGTTTTAAAGTTTTTTTTGGCCAAAGGTGGCAAATTAAGAAAATGAATTCGATATATTGATTCTATACCTATGCATACATTCTTAAAGTTTAGTTATTTTTTGTTGTTTTTTCTTTTACTCTCCTGTGGAGATAAAGTCAAAAAACAAGTTGAAAGCACGACGACCGAATCGGTAAATGATGAAAATGCACCTTCTTTGGAAACGAAAAGTAAGGTCATCTTGTTCTTTGGTAATAGTCTTACCGCAGGAATGGGTTTGGATCCCGAAGAAGCATTCCCTGCAGTTATCCAAAATAAATTGGATTCATTACAACTGGATTATGAGGTTGTTAATGCCGGACTTAGTGGTGAAACAACCGCTAGTGGAAAAAATAGATTGAGCTGGGTGCTTAATCAGAAAGTGGATATTTTTGTTTTAGAGCTAGGGGCAAACGATGGTCTGCGAGGAATACCATTGGAAGAAACCAGAAGTAATCTTCAGGCGATTATTGAAACAGTACAAGCGAAAAACCCTAATTCGAAAATAATTCTTGCCGGTATGCAGATTCCTCCCAATATGGGAAAGGCGTACACAACTGAATTCAGGAATATCTTTCCCGAACTGGCAGCGAAGAACAATGCTGCCTTGATTCCGTTTTTATTGGATAATGTTGCCGGGAATCCTGATTTGAACCAAGAGGACGGAATACACCCCACCATAGCCGGACAAAAAATCGTTGCCAATAATGTTTGGGAGATTTTGAAAGAGGTGGTGGTAGAGTAAATTAATTATGGTAACTTCTCAATCAATTCTATTCATTGGAAAATGAGGACACTTTCTATCTTATTCTTACTAATTATTTTCGTTTCGTGTAAATCCAATAAAAAGGAAGAAAACGCAAGAGATACTTGGGTGTCTTTATGGAACGGCAATGACCTTTCAGGTTGGCATACCTATTTGGGAACACCTTATTTAATTGACAAAGACAGTTTGGACAACACCATCGCCCCATTTGGTATCGATAACGATCCGCTGGGCGTAATCAAAGTTGTTGAAACTAACCAGGGCAATGCCATTCGTATATCGGGTGTGGCATGGGGTATGATCTATACCGATAAGGATTATAAAAATTATCATTTGAAACTAAAAGTAAAGTGGGGTGAGGAAATGCACCCACCCAGAGAGAAAGGCCCTAGGGATAGTGGTCTCTTATATCACGGTTTTGGTGCACCTGGTTCAGCCGATAATTGGATGAGTTCGCAAGAACTACAGATTCAGCAAGGTGATATGGGTGACTATTGGCCAGTGGGTGATGTTGAAATAGATATTCCCAGTATACCCAAAGATGACAAATATTACATTTATAAAGAGAACGCCCCCTTTAGAACCTATTATCTGGCGCAGATACTAAAGACGGCAGTGGATGACAGTTTAGCCAAACGAAGAGTTATCAAAGGATTTGATGCGGAAAGACCACATGGAAAATGGAACGATGTTGAGTTAATCACCTACGGTGATATCAGTATTCATATGGTAAACGGTAAAGAAGTAATGCGACTCTATAACTCCCGGGCCATGACTGACAAGACACCTCTTACATCAGGAAAGATTATTCTACAATCTGAAGGTGCAGAGGTATTCTATAAAGATCTGTACCTAAAAGAAATCAAAGAATTACCTGTTAAAAATAAATGATTGTTTTTATTGGATTGTAATATGTTAAGCCAATTTAGCTTTGTTTCTTTTCGTAGTGAAAGACAACGCTTTCTTTACTCTAGAATTTTTGAACTTGTACAAACGAGCTACTCTGTTCTCGTTGGTAGTTGAAGTAACGATTGTCATTTCAACAGTTTCTACCTTAACATCAGCCTTAGCATCCTGGGCTTGTGCTGTTACTCCGATTGTAAGAACAAAGATTAAAGTTAAGATAGTTTT
>JBATIW010000325.1:0-2915 GCA_049668005.1 Maribacter sp. | reverse complement strand
TTTCCAATTCTACATTATCGCTTACATGGGCAAAAACATCTGTTCCGTTTTTGGTAGCTTCCTCTTGCACTTTATTTATAAAAGCCTGGGGCATGCGCTCTACCATGGGCGGATGCGGCCCATCTTCAATGGTAAGCTTTATGCCTACGATGGGATTCCTGCTAACACTTTTTACCAATTCTTCAATTTGAAGGGTATCTTTAAGTAAGAACACAGTTTCTCCATCGACCCAATTGCCTTTATAAGTTTTTACAGGATGCCTACCCTCCATTGAAAAGTGTTGGCTTGTATTAAAAACATGAGGTGCCGGAATACTATCTTGATTGCCTCGTTGTCGCATCTCAGCATAGTATTCATCGGTACACAAGCTTCCCCCCGTCACTAATACCGATGTAACACCATAATGGACGTATATTGGAAAATCCCTTTTGTAATCCGAAGTGTGAATGTGGCAATCGAACAGACCGGGTATGAGGTATTTTTCGGTTCCATCAATCATTTCTTTTCCCATTCCTATGGATCCTTTCCCAATGGCCATTATTTTGCCATTTGTAAGCCCAATGGATACTTCTTTTTGAATAGTATTTCCGGTGCCATCGATAAGGTTGACATTAGAAATCAACATATCATACTCAACATTTCTATCCGAGTTACAGCCGAATAAAAACACTACAGTAATTAAAAACATTAATTTATTCATTATTATAATTTAATATTCTCATTTTCACATAAAAGGTATAACAAAAACCAAAGCCAATAGATCCATAATCCTGCTACCCAAATCAGAAAGCCAAAAGTAGTCTGCGAAAAAGAAAATTGCGAAAACGGCTATGACTGAAACTAAATCTATCCAAACGGGCTTTTTATAATTGACCATATCAACGGTAAACAGGCACATAGCAGGTAGTATCTGAAGTCCTTTATTAAAGATTTGACTATTCTGCATTCCTAAATCAAAAGATATTCGAAAAATCGCTGCACCCATGAGCATGACCATACAACCCAACATAAAACGCTTGTGGAGAAATCCTTTTTTTCTGTAAATGAAGGCCAACGTAAACAGAAAATACCCTGAGAATAATCGAAACACGTTGTGCCCGGCATCATCTACACCAATGAGTCCGGCGTGGGCTTTGTAAACTACTGGGAACATACCCGAGGGCACCATTAAAATCATTACCACCAGACCAAAGATTCCCAGGTTTTATGCAAACGATAGTTTTGATACTGGATTAAAAAAACCTGTATCGCATATAATAGAATCCAAATGGTAAAAACAATACCGTGCACTACCAACGGCAGTGGAAGGGGTTCTGCATCTTTATATAACTTCAATAAGTAAAATGATGGTGCAAATCCCCAGAATACTATTAGAACATACCAAATAGCGGAGCTCTTGAAAAAAATATGTTCAGAATTAAATTCCATTCTTAATTGTTTTTTTATCATTTCCGTTTGTAACGGTCAAGTATAAATCTGAATCTAGTTTGGGGCAATATCGCCCGAAGTATTGTTTGAAAATGAATTTCCGGATTCGGATAAGGAATTTCCGCCCTGAACAAAATCGATACCCCAGCCCCCACTATCTTTAATTGTGCTATTCTCAATGGTCAGGCTTCCACTGCAGTGTATTACTATATTGCCCTGTCCTCCTGCATTATACATCTGATTAGAACCACCGCCAGAAATCTCACAATAGTTAAATAGATTTGTGCTCGTGCTAGAATTAATGCCAATGCCCAACCATGTACCTTGTCCTTCTGAAGCTCCTCGAAAAATGATGGGTTCTTCAGTTGTCCCCTGTGCGTTCAAAGATCCCGTGGTGGGAATACAATCGACCCCCGGACTACCCAAGACTAAGCCGGCGCCAGTTTCGAATTCCAAAATGGTTCCTGCTTCAATGGTAATGGCCCTTTCCACATAGGTCTCGCGACCGGACTCTTCTGTTTCGATACGGTAGGGAACTTCCAGTTTTTTGATGGTAAGGTCGGCTTCTGTTATAGCATCTCCTTCAACCTGAATGTAAGGTCGTCCATTTCCTTCAGCATAGGATGTGGCAGCATCCAATTGATCCACTTGGGGCAAGTGCATCCAAATCGGAGCCAACTCGTTATCCATAATCGTGTTTTCCAAAAAATCTTCCAATTCTGCATCATCGTCTAACATATAGATTCCAAATGCTCCACTATCAGCAATTGTGGAATTTTGGATGGTCACCCTACTGTCGCATTGCAAAGTGACGTTTGCGGCAAAGTCTGCACCGTTATACATTTTACTGCTTCCTCCACCCGAAATAGAACAGTATATTAAGTTGTTATTGGGACTGGATGAATTGAATCCAATTCCCAGCCAGGTTCCCTTTCCGGAAGTTACCCCTCGAAACGTAATGGGACTCCCCATGGTACCCGTAGCGTTTAACGAACCTGAGGTGTTGGCACAATCAGAAGCCTGCTCTCCAAGTCTAAATCCTGCACCGTTGGTAAACTCTAAAGTATTTCCGGCAGCAATATTCAAGGCATTTTTAATATTGTATCTTTTGCTTTCTACAAAACGGTAGGGAACGTTTAAAAATGGCATATTTACTATATCGCTCTCAATTTCATTCTCCCGCACTTCAATGTAGTTTTTTCCATTTCCCTGATAATCCGATGACGTATCCAGCGCTCCCATCTGATTGAAGTAAAGAGCGACAGGGGCTTCCTCATTGTCCGAGATAGTATTTCCCGCAAATTCTTCCAAATCACTTTCATCAGTAATGAAAAGACCGTACCCGTCATTGTCGGTAATGGTGCAGTTGACAATTGCTGCCGATGAATCCTCATCCCTTGATAATTGAACGGCTCCCTTCTCCCCGGATTGGCCGGAAGCGGAACGCCCGGCATGCATGACCGTAACATGTTCCAATCGATTTTCGG
>JBATIW010000324.1:0-5037 GCA_049668005.1 Maribacter sp. | reverse complement strand
GATTATGATAGTCTATAATCGGCATTTTTGCCGCATACCCATGATATAGCTCCTCGGCATACTTATTATCCAACAGGAAATTATCATGAATGAATGTAGTATTGTTCCTCATTTTACAAGCTATGTTAATGCTAAATCATTGATTTAATAATTCCTACTTCCAACCCTCTAAGCTCAGCCAAACCCCTTAACCGACCTATGGCCGAATAACCAGGGTTGGTTTTCTTTGAAAGGTCATCGAGCATTTGATGCCCATGGTCTGGCCGCATGGGAATGGCAGCATCTGCCCTACCCGCTTCAGCTCTTCTTTTTTGTTCGACCAATACTTCTTTTACGATAGTGAACATATCTACATCCCCTTCCAAATGATTGGCCTCGTGGAAATTTCCTTGGATATCACGTGTTGTGCTCCTTAAATGTAAAAAATGTACGCGGTCTGCAAATCGCTTGAAGATCCGCAAAAGGTCATTGTCTGCCCTTACACCCAAAGAGCCCGTACAAAAAGTAATCCCGTTAGCGTTATTGGGAACTTGTTCAAATAAATAGGCATAATCCTCTTCCGTGCTTACCACCCTTGGTAATCCTAAAATGGGATATGGTGGATCGTCGGGATGAATGCACATCAACACCCCGCTTTGAGCAGCAATCGGAATTATCTCTTTTAAAAATAAGACCAAATGTTCTTTCAATATGTTGGCGTCAATATTTTTATAGGTGTCCAATGCTTGTTGAAATTGCCCTAGCGTATAGCCTTCTTCAGCCCCTGGCAATCCGGCAATGATGTTGCTCACCAATACTGTTCTTTCTTTTTCAGTAAGTGATTCAAAATAAGATTTGGCTTGCTGTTGTTGTGCCTGGGTATAGTCATTTTCGGCACCTGGTCTTTGCAGAAGATATAATTCAAAAGCAGCAAAGGCAATTACATCAAATCGCAATGCCTTGGAGCCATCTTCAACTTCAAAATCCAACGAAGTCCTGGTCCAATCCAAAACAGGCATAAAATTATAGCAGATGATATTGATGCCACAACTTGACAAATTTTGGATACTCTTTTTATAATTTTCCAAATACAATTGAAAATCCCCAGAACGTGTTTTTATGTTTTCATGAACTGGAATACTTTCTACCACACTCCAGGTAAGGCCGGCAGTTTCAATCAAACTTTTATGTTCGTTTATCGCCTCAATAGTCCAAACTTCGCCGTTTGGAATTTGATGCAAGGCAGAAACAATACCCGTTGCTCCTGCCTGTTTAATATCATTTAAGGAGACTGGGTCGTTGGGACCGTACCATCTCCATGTTTGTTGCATCTTCATTTATGATCAATATTTACCTTTTATACACCGCTAAAGGCGCTAAAACCACCATCGATAGGAACAATGGTTCCCGTTACAAAAGAGGACGCATCACTGATGAGCCAGTGTATGGCCCCGTTGAGTTCGTCTGCATCCCCAAATCGTTTCATCGGGGTATTCTTTATAATCGTGTGTCCTCTTTCAGTATAGGTGCCATCTGGATTGGTCAAAAGGGCACGGTTTTGATTTCCAATAAAAAAACCAGGGGCAATTGCGTTTACGCGTACACTTCCTTCAAATTTCAGTGCCATTTCCGTGGCCATCCATTTGGTGAAATTATCAATAGCAGCCTTGGAAGCTGAATAGCCAACAACCCTAGTGACCGCCTGGGTTGCGGTCATCGACGAAATATTGATAATACTCCCGAATGCCTGCCCTGCCATTACTTCACCAAAAACAATTGAGGGCAATACAGAACCATTTAAGTTCAATTCAGACACCCTTTTAAAATCCTCCATTTTAAGGTCAAAAATGGTCTGATCTTCACCAATTGTTGCTCCTGGCATATTCCCACCAGCAGCATTGATCAAAGCATCAATCTTGCCCCATTTTTCAAGAATCTCCGAACGAGCCTTTTCAAGATGACCTTTGTCCAAAACACTTCCTGGAATACCTAGAACCATTGGGCTTATTTTTTTCAATGCATCGACCCTTTGTTCAATATTATCGGGTACTAGATCGAGTATTGCGATTTTAGCACCATGTGTCAGTAAATAGGAAGCCATGTTTCCTCCGAGCGCACCGGCTCCACCAGTTATGACAATGACTTTTTCTGAAATATCAAATAAATTGACCTTCCCCATTCCTTATAATATTAATTATGATGAAATTATTTTTTATCCTTCCCCAAACAACCCAATGGCCTGTTCCTTACAACTTTGGTTCCCAACCAGGTTCATAGGCACGCGACCATAATTTCATGGCTTCCCGGTCAAAAATTCGCCCAGTAATTGCGTCAACCTCTAATGATTTACCAATTCTTGAAGCGATATTCGCATAATGTGTCATGGCCTGACTCGTTGCTCCTTGTTGTATTGGAGATGTCAATGATTCTTTGCCACGGATAGTTTCAAAGAAATTAACAGCATGACGCGTTGTTAAATCTCCACCACCACCAAGGGCAAGTCCTCCTTCCGTGCCGCTTGATTTACTATTTCTTATTGATTTTCCCTTAAGGTCAAATAATTCATACCCCCCCCGATCAACAAAAACAGAACCTTCAGACCCATAAATTATCGTCCCTCTTCCTTTGCCATACTTGTTGTATCCATTTCTACTTTGGCCATCCCATTCAATGATCTGACCATCAGGAAATGTGAAACGTGCTTCCATAGCATCATACATTTCCCAACCATCATTTACATATTGGTTCTTTCCAGATCTTACATTAACCTGTTCCGGCATATCAACGTCCAAAGCCCAGCGAGCAACATCCAATTCATGGGTTGCGTTATTGCCCATTTCGGCGGTACCAAAATCCCACCCATACCAATGCCAATTATAATCGAAAGTATTGTCCGTGTATTCTTTTCTAGGAGATGGTCCTTGAAAAAGATCCCAATCCAATCCTTCTGGTGGGGCAGCTTTGGTTTGAACAGGCACCTCTCCCCGACTATTAATGTAAAAAGCAGTCGCTTTATAAGTTTTACCAATGATACCGTTGTGTATATCCTTAACTATTTGTGTGGTTTCAACAGAAGATCTTTGCTGGTTGCCCATTTGAACCACTTTATCATATTTCTCCTGGGCAGCCACTACCAATTCGTTTTCATGCATATTATGTGAGCAAGGTTTTTCTAAATACACATTTTTCCCAGCTTGCATGGCCATTATAGCTCCTGGAGTATGCCAATGATCCGGTGTAGCCATAAAAATGGCATCAACATTATTATCATCCAAGATCTTCCGAATGTCATTTTCCAAAGCTGGTTTATAATTCAGATCCTTACCGAAGTTTTCGGCAGCCTTATCCCGTTGGCTCTTCATGACATCGCACAAATAAAGTAACTTAACGTTGTTTTCTTTGGCTATAATGGGTGTTTTAAATCCAGGATATCTTCTCCCCAATCCTTGAATGGCCACATTGATACGATCATTGGCTCCAATAATATTAGAATAACTTTTTGCGGACATGGCATTGATGCCACTACTAAAACCTATACCTACCGCTCCAACAGTGGCTTTTTTTATAAAATCCCTTCTATTTGAACCCATATGATTAACTTAGATGATGTTATTACTTCTATTTTTATTTGGCAACGAATCACTGCAATTTAAATATTATTTTTAAATTCCGTTAACGTTAACGGATATATTTATTAAATTCGTTAGCGCGAATAAAATTTTTGACTTTTAATCGTATAACACAAAGAACCTTAAGCAATTATGAAAAAAGTAAAAATTGAATTTTTAGTCCTCCTCTTCATATCCTCTTTCGCTGTTTCCGCGCAAGACAATTGTGAAGTCCTATTCAATGGAAAGGATCTGTCGAACTTTCACCAACTAAATGGCGATGCCTCCTTTAAAATAGCGAACCAGGAATTAATCGGAACTTCAAAACTTGGAATTCCCAATAGTTTTCTGGCGACAAAAAAAACCTATGCCGACTTTATTCTTGAGTTTGATGTATTTGTTGAAAACGGATTGAACTCTGGCGTACAATTCAGAAGTTTAAGCACTCCGGATCACATGGATGGACGAGTGCATGGGTATCAGTGCGAAATAGAAACAAGTGCAAGAAAATGGGCCGGCGGGGTTTATGATGAGGCCCGAAACGGATGGCTTTATCCACTGACGAGAAACCCCAAAGGTCAAAATGCCTTTAAACCAGGAGAATGGAACCATTACCGTATTGAAGCAATAGGTTCAAACATCCGTACATGGATCAATGATATTCATTGTGCCAACTTGGTTGATGACACTACTGCTGAAGGCTTTATTGCCTTTCAAGTACACAGTATTCATGATAATGACTTGGAAGGTAAAATCGTGAAATGGAAAAATATTAAAATCAAGACGACCGATTTAGAGCACTCAAGAAAGCAAGTAGATAGTGAGGTGCCTGAAATCAGCTATTTAACCAACCAGTTGACCGCTGACGAGACTAGAAAAGGGTGGCGCTTTTTGTGGGATGGAAAAACCACCGATGGATGGAGAGGAGCCAAGCTTGATAAATTCCCTGAAAAAGGATGGGAAATCAAAGATGGAATACTAACGGTATTATCTTCCGGTGGGTACGAATCCCGGAATGGTGGTGATATCGTTACGGTGAATTCATTTAGCGACTTTGAGCTGAGTGTCGATTTTAAAATGACAGAAGGGGCCAATAGTGGTATTAAATATTTTGTGGATTCTGAGCTGAACAAAGGGGAAGGTTCGGCCATCGGATTGGAGTTTCAGATATTGGATGACGAAAAGCACCCTGATGCCAAAAAAGGAAAAAACGGAAATAGAACAGTAGGCTCTTTATATGATTTGATCCGAGCTGAAAACACTGGCAGTTCCAGAGGTAAAAACTTCAAAGGAGTAAATGCGTGGAACAATGCCCGTATCGTTGTGAAAGACGGTCATGTTGAGCATTGGTTAAATCATGTGAAAGTAGTCGAATTCAACAGGTTCAGTCAAGTTTTTAGAGCCTTGGTTGATAACAGCAAATATGAACAGTGGAAGCTGTTTGGTCAGC
>JBATIW010000323.1:0-11486 GCA_049668005.1 Maribacter sp. | reverse complement strand
GGATACTAATAGTATGGATAATGTAAGTATAATTCGCTTCATAGGCTCTAGTCAATAAGAATAGTATTAAATATATTTTTACAAAAGTAAATTATTCGATGTTCTCATGAAAATGCTTCCCCCCAAGATGTGGACATTTATAAAGGTCTGACATTCCGTTGAAATTGACTTTTGCCTTTTCATACCCATATGTTGACTGTAAATCACTGTGAAGAAAATCGTCATCTACATTCACCTGAATATCATCCATAGTAAATTCACAAGGATGCTCGTAACCTACAGCATGCGTTATTTCAACCAGTTCTTTTCGGAAAGTCTTAAAATACTGTGCCAATCTGTCCGATTTCAAAGGCACGTTGATTCCTGCTTGAAGCCATTTATTTTGGGTTGCGACACCTGATGGACAACGATTCGTATGGCAAATTTGTGCTTGGATACACCCTATACTCATCATCGCCTCACGTGCTACATTTATACAGTCGGCACCTAATGCGAAAGCCATGGCCGCCTTTGCGGGAAAGCCCAGTTTGCCGCTGCCAATAAAGACAATGCGATCTGTTAGGTTCTTGTCCAAAAACAATTTGTAGAGGCTGGAAAATCCGTAAACCCACGGTAGTGAAACATGATCGGCAAAACTGGGCGGAGCAGCGCCGGTACCGCCTTCCCCACCATCTACAGTGATAAAGTCAGGTCCTTTACCTGTTTCAACCATGCGTTGGGCCAATTCTTCCCATTGATCCAACTTTCCGATGGCGCCTTTAATGCCCACAGGTAATCCCGTTTGTTCGGCTATGTCCTCAATGAGTTGTAATAATTCAGGTACAGTGTTAAATGCCTTGTGCGTAGCAGGGGAGAGGACATCTTTACCAACTTCAACCCCTCTTATTTTTGCTATTTGAGGGGTTATTTTAGCTCCTGGTAAAACACCGCCCTTACCAGGTTTTGCTCCCTGGGATAGTTTAATCTCAACGGCCTTGATACAAGGGTTTTCATCCACGAGTATTTTCAATTTTTCCATGGAAAAGTTACCCTCTTTAGAACGAACCCCGAAATAACCGGTACCAAAATGGAATATTACATCCCCACCTTTTTGGTGATAAGGTGATAGTCCGCCTTCGCCAGTATTATGGTATGCATTGGCTTTTGATGCCCCTACATTTAGGGCTTCAATGGCGGCAGCTGATAGCGACCCGAAGCTCATAGCAGAAATATTAATAGCGGAAGCTGGCCTATAAGGATTCTTACGCTTATTAAATGCTCCAATTACCTTCGCACATGGAAGAAAGGTTTTGTCTTTTGCATTGGGATGATCTTGGCCCACTTTGTACGCCATCATCTGGTTCTTTACAAAAATATGTTGATGGGCATAAATATCGCGATCCGTACCAAAGCCTTCGTAATTATTCTCCCTTTTGGCGGAAGCATATATCCAACTGCGTTCAATTCTATTAAAAGGAAGTTCCTCCCTGTTGTTGGCTACGAAATATTGCCTCATTTCTGGTCCAATACTTTCGAATAAATATCGCAAATGTCCAACAATGGGAAAGTTATGTGAGATGGTATGCGCTCGTTGAAAAAATATATCCCTGAGAGCGACAATGACTATGATCATCAGCAACCACAGATACCAAGGAACTTGTGAAAGAAAATCCAACATTATATTTCTTTGTTACTAGATGAAGATGTTTCTGGTTTCAATTGAATGATCAGTCGAAACCAGAAACTTAATGCTACTTATTTAGATAATCCAAACTCATCTCAGTCAAGGTTTTTACGCCTAAAAGTAAACCGCTATCATCGATTAGAAAATCTGGTGTATGGTGCGGAAAAGATTCTGTATTCCCAGGAGTCATTCCGCCCAAGAAAAAGAAAAACCCAGGTACTTCTCTTGAAAAATAGGAAAAATCCTCAGCCCCTGTAACCGCTTTTTGTGTTTGTATATTGGCATCCCCTGCAACTTGTTTCATTATTGGCAACATTTGTACAACCAATGCTGGGTCATTGAAGGTGATGTCTGTTGCATCCCTAATTTCGATCGTGGCATCACCACCATAAGCTTTCGCAATTGCTGGAACCATTTCCATCATTCTTTTATTGATATGGTCTTTCATATCATAATCCAAGGTTCGGATTGTTCCGATCATTTCAGCACTTTCAGGAATAATGTTGAAACGAACCCCACTTTTGATTTTCCCAACCGTAATGACGGCGGCTTCATTAGTCAATTCCGTTTCTCGACTTATGATAGTTTGAAGTCCATCTATAATCTTAGCGCTGATCAAAATAGGATCCACACCAGACCAAGGTTGCGAACCATGGCTTTGCTTTCCTTTTACATTAATCGTAAAACTCTGTGCAGCCGCCATTGTACCTCCGGATTTATAGCGAATTACGCCAACAGGAGTTTGTGAATTGATATGCAGCCCAAAAATGGCATCGACGTCAGGATTTTTCAACACCCCTTCTTTTACCATCAATAATGCACCACCTTCTTCCCCTGGTGGAGGTCCTTCTTCGGCAGGTTGAAAAATAAACTTAACGGTGCCTTTAATCTTATCCTTGTTTTTGGAAAGAACTTCAGCGACACCCATTAAGATTGCAGTATGGGTATCGTGGCCACAAGCATGCATCACACCAACCTTTTCACCTAAAAAATCAGCGGTAACATTTGATTTATATGGTAGGTCATTACGTTCCATTACGGGTAAGGCATCTATATCTGCCCTAAGTGCAACAACCTTACCATCTTGCCCTCCCTTTAACACTCCTACAACACCTGTATGGGCTACACCGGTCTGAACTTCAATGCCTAAGGATTTCAAATGAATGGCTATTTTTTCCGCTGTTTTGAATTCTCGATTTGACAATTCGGGATTTTGGTGGATTTCCCTTCTCCATTCAACAACCTTGCTTTCAATAGCGGTGTAATCCTTTTCAAGTCCTGAGCCCTGTGCCATTGCTAAACTTCCAAAAAGGAGCAGTGCAACACTAATACATTTATTCATAAGTATTTGATTTAAAATTTAATAAGCCTATAATCTTCATTTTGTAATTGAATCAATGCTGTCATTGCCGATAGCGACAATTGCACACCATCAATAAGTTCCTCTCTTGGAAAACCTCGGGATAAGGAGGATTGTCCACAAAAAATAATTTGACCACCAGCATTCAATAAGGCCTGTACCAAATCATAGTTGGGATTGTTCGTGCCATATCGCTTTTGATAGGCTTCATTGGTAATAATATCTTTCGAAGCCTTGTTATGTACAACCAAGGCGATTTTTAGTTGATCTGCAGGGACACCACTTTGGGCATGCATGTTCAAGAAACGAGCTGCAGTTTCAATAGTAGCATTTATCTTATCATGGTTATCTGGAGAATTCATGATATCAAAAACCGCTTTAAACTCCAAGTTGCCATCAATTTTATGGTCGGGCTCACTAATTTCCCAAACTTCCCCAAAATTAGCAATGATAGGCCCTGATTTTTTAATTTGTGCAGTAAGGGAAATACAAAAAGCAAAAGTTATTAGGGAGAGGGTTTTTGTTAATCTTGACATGCTGTTTTTTTGAATCCTTAAATATATTGATATTAGAGGAATAATCTATTTTCATTGTTCATAATTATTGGGGGATGATTTTAGGATACGCTGAATTATGGCTAAATTCACGGCTCTAAATCTTATAAGATATTGAAAACCTTTATTGATGATCTGAATGATGCCCAAAAGGCACCTGTACTTCATAAAGACGGTCCGCTAATGGTTATTGCCGGGGCAGGGTCAGGAAAGACAAGGGTTTTAACCTATCGTATTGCCCACCTCATGGCACAGGGGGTCGATGCATTTAACATTTTAGCTTTGACCTTCACCAATAAGGCGGCAAAGGAAATGAAAAAACGTATCGCTGATATTGTTGGGAATTCAGAAGCAAAAAATTTATGGATGGGGACTTTCCATTCTGTTTTCGCGAAGCTATTGCGTTTTGATGGCGATAAATTGGGCTACCCAAGTAATTTCACAATATACGATACGCAGGATTCCCAGAGGTTGATAGCATCCATAATCAAGGAAATGGGGCTTGATAAGGATATATACAAATACAAACAGATTCAAAATCGAATATCATCCTATAAGAACAGTTTGATTACGGTGAAGGCCTATTTGCAAAATCCAGAATTGATTGAAGCCGATGCCATGGCCAAACGCCCAAGACTGGGAGATATTTATGAGGAATATGTAAATCGTTGTTTCAAGGCAGGAGCCATGGATTTTGATGATCTATTACTAAGGACCAATGAGCTTTTGACCAGGTTTCCCGAGGTATTGATGAAATACCAAGATAGGTTTAGGTATATTTTGGTCGATGAGTACCAAGATACTAATCATTCACAATATCTAATTGTAAAAGCACTTTCCGATCGGTATCAAAATATTTGTGTCGTCGGTGATGATGCACAGAGTATTTATTCATTCAGAGGTGCAAATATCAGTAATATTTTGAATTTTCAAAAGGATTATGATAACGTGGGCATGTACCGTTTGGAACAAAATTATCGGTCTACCAAGAATATTGTGAATGCTGCAAATTCCATAATCGCGAAAAATAAAAACCAACTTGAAAAAGTGGTTTGGACGGCCAATGAAGAAGGGGCTGCGATAAAAGTACATCGCAGCACAACCGACGCTGAGGAGGGAAGATTTGTTGCTGGTTCCATTTTTGAGAATAAAATGCAAAACCAAATTCCAAATGGCCATTTTGCAGTGCTGTACCGTACAAATTCACAATCCAGGTCCATTGAGGATGCACTTAGAAAAAGGGATATTCCTTATCGTATTTATGGTGGACTTTCTTTTTACCAGCGCAAGGAAATAAAGGATGTATTGTCGTACTTACGACTGGTTATCAATCCAAAGGACGAGGAAGCGCTAAAGCGTATTATAAACTTTCCAACCCGGGGAATAGGGCAAACAACCATTGATAAATTGGTAGTTGCCGCTAATCATTACGGGCGTTCCATTTTTGAGGTCATTGAGAATTTAGATCGTATTGATCTTAAGATCAATACAGGTACAAAAAGAAAACTGGAAGATTTTGTGACCATGATCAAGAGTTTTCAGATTATGAATGAAGGAGCAGATGCTTTTACCCTTGCCGAGCATGTTGCAAAGAAAACAGGGATTCTTCTTGAATTCAAAAAGGATGGTACTCCAGAGGGCATTGCCCGAATGGAAAATATAGAAGAACTTCTTAATGGAATAAAGGATTTTGTTGAAGGTCAAAAAGAGTTAGCCGATGCTAAGGGGGATATCGGAGAATTTCTGGAAGATGTAGCCCTGGTAACCGATTTGGATAAAGATACCGGCGATGATGACCGTGTTGCCTTAATGACCATTCATTTGGCCAAAGGGCTGGAATTTCCTTACGTTTATATTGTTGGGATGGAGGAGGATTTATTTCCATCTGCCATGAGTATGAATACGCGTAGTGAGCTAGAAGAAGAACGCCGTTTGTTCTATGTAGCATTGACCAGGGCGGAAAGTCAAGCATATTTGACCTATGCGCAAAATCGGTATCGTTGGGGCAAATTGATTGATGCGGAACCGAGTCGATTTTTAGAGGAGATAGATGAACAATATGTTGAGAACTTGACCCCTATTAATCAGGGCTATCGTTATAAATCATTAATTGATGCGAATATTTTCGGTGATGTGGATAAAAGTAGTTTACGCCAAACAAAGCCCATAAAAGGAGCACCACCATTAGTTGGTAGACCAAATGAAACCCAACTTCGAAAATTACGAAAGCTCAAACCAGAGCTTTCAAAACCTATTGGAAATACCAACGTTATTGACCCTAAACTTTCAGAAGGTGCCCTTGTAAATCATACACGTTTCGGCCAGGGAGTTGTCATTAAGATCGAAGGTGTAGGGAACGATAAAAAAGCGGAAATAAAATTTAACCAAGGTGATATTAAAAAATTATTACTTCGCTTTGCGAAGTTGGAAGTTTTATCAAGTTAAAGCAAAATAATTGGCCCAGTTTTTAAAAATATACGAAGAGAATCCCAATCCGAAACAAATTGCCAGAGTAGTCCAAGTATTACGAAAAGGTGGTCTTGTAATTTACCCAACAGACACGGTATATGGACTTGGTTGTGATATTACCAATAGCCGTGCTTTGGAGAAAATAGCAAGAATCAAAGGAATTAAATTGGCAAAGGCCAATTGGTCTTTTATTTGCCCAGATTTAAGTAACCTATCAGATTACGTTCGACAAATAGACACAGCGACCTTTAAAATATTAAAACGAGCATTGCCAGGGCCTTACACATTTATTTTACCAGGCAGCAATAGTTTACCAAAGGATTTTAAGAAGAAGAAAACTGTAGGTATCCGTATACCAGACAACACCATTGCCCAAGCCTTGGTCAGGGAATTGGGAAACCCTATTGTATCAACTTCAATACATGACGAAGATGAACTCTTGGAATATACTACCGATCCGGAACTGATTTATGAAAAATGGAAAAACCTTGTCGATGTTGTAATCGATGGTGGATATGGCGATAATGTAGCTTCAACAGTTATTGATCTTTCGGAAGGTGAGCCTGAAATTATTCGGGAAGGCAAAGGGAGTGTGGATATTTTTTAGTCCAGCATTTGTAAACAAAAAAACCGCCCTGATGTTACTATCAGGGCGGTTTTTATATATACTATTATTTTCTCTAATTATTGATGGCAGGATCTTTCATTCCCTCCTCGATCATACTATAGAATTGATCAAGTTTTGGAAGAACTACGATTCTTGTTCTTCTGTTCTTTGATTTTTCAGTATCTGAAACAGGAATATATTCCGCTCTACCTGCAGCAGTCATACGCTTGGGATCTACACCGTAATCATTCTGTAATATACGAACAACAGCAGTGGCACGTTTGGTACTTAAATCCCAGTTATCCAACAAAATTCCTTTTCTGTAAGGTACATCGTCAGTATGGCCTTCAACCATGAATTCAAAATCCGGTTTGTTGTTAACCACTTTGGCAACTTTTCCTAAAACTTCCTTAGCTCTGTTGGTTATATTATAGCTTCCGCTACTGAATAACAATTTATCAGAGATAGAAACGAAGACAACTCCTTTTTCTACACTGATTTGAATATCCTCGTCATCCAAATTACCTAGAACTCCTTTTAAGCTCTGTACCAAGGAAAGATTTACAGAATCTCTACGCGTAATGGCATTTTGCAATTTACGAATGGTAAGATCCTTTTCCTGAAGGCTTTCCAATGATTTTTCAAGGTTTTCAGCACCTTTAGTCGTTAGGGTGGTCAAATTACCCATGTTGTTGATCAAATCTTGGTTGTTCGCCTTTAAAAAAGCATTTTGATCTTCAAGAGTTTGTAATCTAGATGTTGCTGTTGCTTTATCTTCAAGGCAACTGTTTAATTTAACTGTCGCAGAATTCAACAAATCTTGGGCTTCTTTGTGTTGGGCCTCTAAATCTGCATATTTCTTTTGTGAAACACATGATGATAACAAAAGTGTTACTCCTAATAAGCCTAAAATAATTTTTTTCATAATGATGTGTATAACTAGTATTAATTGTTTATTTATCTACCGATGCATCTAATTCAACCTCAAAATTATACAATTAAAGTGCCTTAGATTCGGCAAAATTAGTTAATCTTTTACTAAAATGTTAAAATTCTTTACGTGATGTACGAAATGAGACCATACTATGGACTTTGTGATGTAGTATTTTTTTATAAAATTATGTTTTTCGCGCTTTCTGTACATTCGACCAAATTTGGCGTAGAAATTTAAATGTGCCTTAATTATAGCTAAACAATGTTTAAACTTAAATTGAAATATAAATCGAATTCCTGCAACCGCATCCAATAAAAGTCTTAGGAATATAATAAGAAATGCTTTTCTTCTTGGGAGGTTTTTGGTTATCGAGAAGAGCGAATTCCTAAAATTCAAATACGTTTTTTTTGGATTCATATTGCTTAAGGTCGAACCTCCTAAATGGTAAACCTTTGAAGCTCCTATATAATAAACTTTGTAGCCCTCATTCTTGGCCCGCCAACAAAGATCAACTTCTTCCTGGTGTGCAAAATAATCCTCATCAAAGCCACCAAGGCTCCAATAAACTTCACTTTTGATGAACATACAGGCACCTGTTGCCCAAAAAATTTCTTTAACATCGTCGTATTGTCCAGAATCTTTCTCTAATTCTTGAAAAATACGACCTCGACAAAAAGGATATCCTAATTGATCAATGAATCCACCCGCTGCCCCGGCGTACTCAAAATACTCCTTGCGCATAAGATCCAAGATTTTTGGTTGAATTATGGCCGCATCTTCTAAGGTCTTAAATCCGTCTTTAATAGGTTCCAACCAATTTTCGGTTACCTCAACATCAGAATTCAAAAGACAGAACACATCCGCATTTACCGAACGCAAAGCATCATTATAGCCTTTTGTAAAACCACCATTAACACTGTTTTGGATTATTTGTATTTGCGGGAAATTCTTTTGAACAAAATCAACGGAGCGATCAGTCGATGCATTATCGGCCAAATAGATGTCTGCATCACCAGAATATTGAGTAACCGAAGGTAGGTATCTTTCCAAAAGTACCTCTCCATTCCAATTAAGTATGACAATGGCTATTTTCAAATCGCTTGCAAATTAACGGCTAAAATCAGGAATTTGTTCCAAAAAGGTATATTTTTCTTTTCTATAGTCCATTTTGCAATAATAATGCTGAAGACCATTGGTTACCATAAGAAATTTTGCCTTTAAATGCAGGTTATATTTGGCAATTTGGTCAAAGGTTCCCTGGTTCATCATTATTTTGGGCGATTTACATTCCACTAATAAGGTTATATTTCCCAAGGAATCAAAAATTACAATATCGTAGCGTTTTTTAATCGTGTTTATTGTTAATTGCTTTTCAACATTGATAAGACTTTTAGGGTATTTCTTCTCATGGATCAAGAATTGAACAACATTTTGACGTACCCATTCTTCGGGTTGTAAAGCAACAAACTTTTTACGGATAGTATCAAAAATATGGACTTTATTTTCGCTATTTTTGAAACGAAAGTCATAGGTCGGAAAGTTAAGGGATTGCATAAAGCAAATTTGATGATTTTTTTTGAATGGATGAAGTAAAACAAATTGTTACCGATATACGAAACGGAAAAATAAAACCCATTTATTTTCTGTTTGGGGAGGAACCCTATTATATTGATAAAATATCACAGTTCATCGAAAAGAATGTCTTAACGGAGGAGGAAAAGGGATTCAATCAAATGGTACTCTATGGTAAAGAAGCGAGTATCGATGAAATTGTAAGCAATGCCAAGCGTTATCCCATGATAGCCGAAAGACAAGTGGTTATTGTAAAAGAAGCCCAAGAATTATCACGAACCATAGAACAACTAGTTGACTATGCTGAAAATCCGCAACCAACAACGGTTTTGGTCATCTGTTATAAGTATAAGAAGTTAGATAAACGTAAAAAATTATATAAATCTGTAAGTAAACATGGGGTTTTGTTTGAAAGTAAAAAGCTTTATGAAAACCAGGTATCTGAATGGTTGAGAAAAGTTCTTCATGGCAAAGGTTACAGCATTTCCCATAAAGCCGCTATTGTTCTGGTTGAATATTTGGGAACTGATTTAAGTAGAATTAGCAAGGAGTTGGATAAGCTAACCTTGGTACTTCCCAAGGAAAGTCAAATAACACCCGCAGATATCGAAGAACATATTGGTATTAGTAAAGATTATAATAATTTTGAGCTTAAGAAGGCCATTGGGGAAAGAAATGTGCTTAAAGCCACAAGAATAATCAATTATTTTGGCCAGAACCCCAAGGACAATCCGTTTGTGTTGACTGTATCTTTATTGCATAATTTTTTCTCACAGTTATTACAGTATCATGGTTTAAACGACCATTCTCCAAAAAATGTAGCCGCTGCCCTTAGGGTAAATCCCTATTTCGTGGGCGAGTACCAAATTGCGGCGAAGAATTACCCAATGAAAAAAGTGAGTTCCATCGTATCCCATTTACGGGAAATGGATTTAAAAGGTAAAGGTGTCGGGGCAACAGCCATTCCACAATCTGATCTTTTAAAAGAACTGATGGTAAAGATATTCTAGCTATTTCCTGTCAACACTAAACTTTCCAGGTCCCAAGAAAATTATTGCAATAAAGAATGTTAAAAATAAAAATGCTTTTTCCTTTGTAGCAAAAGGATCTGCGGCATGCACAATAAAACCGGCCACCAACATTGTAATAGCTGGTGGAATGGCCATCCAGCGCGTTTTAAAGCCAATAATAATTAAAATTGGGCAAACAAATTCACCGATAACGGCTAGAAATAATGAAGGGGTAGTACCGATACCTATTGGGTCCCCAAATTCGAAAGTACCACTTATTAATTTTTGAAATTTGGGAATGCCATGCGTCAATAACATGGCTGCAGGCACAATTCTTAGAAATACCAAACCAATATTGGTTTGTAGGTTATTTTTCATAAAAGTATTATTTGAAGCAATTAAATGTACCAAATTTTTAATAAAACAAAAAGTAGGTTAAAAGTTGGTATCGTTTCCAGTAAATACTATTTTTAAGAACTTAACATTTAGTAATCCAATAAATCATCATTCATGAAAAAAATTGTATTTGTAGTATTGAGTTTCTTTTTTATGTCGCAAACGCAAAATGCTCAAAGTTTTGAATTTAAGGCCGATAAAATCGAGATACCCTATGAACGATTTGTGTTGCCAAACGGGCTCACACTTTTAGTACACGAAGATCATAAGGCACCAATTGTGGCTGTTAATGTCTGGTACCATGTAGGTTCCAAGAATGAGAAGCCAGGCAAGAGTGGTTTCGCGCATCTTTTTGAACATTTAATGTTCAATGGCAGTGAGAATTTCAATGATGATTATTTTCAGGCCTTGGAGCGAATTGGAGGAACAGATTTAAATGGTACAACAAATTCGGATCGAACCAATTACTTTCAAAACGTACCTATTTCAGCCCTAGATCAAGTGCTGTTCTTGGAGTCTGACCGTATGGGGCATTTACTCGGTAATATAGATCAAGAACTTCTAGATGAACAAAGAGGGGTCGTTCAGAATGAAAAACGACAAGGTGAAAATCAGCCCTATGGCAAGCAATGGGATTTGTTAACTAAAGCCATGTATCCAAAAGGACATCCGTATTCTTGGACCGTAATTGGAGAGATGGAAGATTTGAATGCCGCTTCCATTGAAGATGTCCATGAGTGGTTCAAGGCCTATTATGGCGCTGCTAATGCAGTTGTTGCTATTGCCGGGGATATTGAACCACAGGAAGTTTATAAAAAAGTATTGAATTATTTTGGGGATATACCTGCTGGACCAACTATTGAAAGACAGGAAGTGAATATTCCAGTACACAATGGTGACACCTACCAAGCATATCAGGAT
>JBATIW010000322.1:0-1808 GCA_049668005.1 Maribacter sp. | reverse complement strand
GTTCATGTTCATGCATTTTTAAATAGAATGGATCTTGCCTACGCGGCTGCTGATTTTATCATTTCGAGGGCCGGTGCCTTATCAGTTTCCGAATTGTGTTTGGTGGGAAAACCAGTGCTATTTATTCCATCTCCCAATGTAGCCGAAGATCATCAAACTAAGAATGCGATGGCAATTTCAGAAAAAAACGCAGCATTATTAGTCAGGGAAGCAGATTTGGACACACATTTTGAAAAGGAATTTTTAAGATTGCTGAGCTCCGATCTTACTCAAAAAGAGTATTCAGAAAATATCAAAAAGCTGGCAAAACCACATGCAACAAAAGAGATTGTTGCAGAAATAGAGAAATTATTAAAGATTGATAATACAAGAGATCTGTAATTGAAGAAGTTTAAAAACATAGAGGCACTTTATTTTGTAGGCATTGGCGGCATAGGCATGAGTGCCTTAGCGCGTTATTTCAAACAGATGGGCAAAGAGGTATATGGCTACGACCGGACACCTAGTGCAATAACTTCGGCCTTGATTTCGGAAGGCATACCCATTCGTTTTTTGGATGAGGTTTCCGAAATACCCATATCGGTTACAACCAACGAAAATGTTCTAATTGTCTATACTCCCGCCATTCCGAAGCAGAATAAAATATTAGATCATTTTATCACTAAAAAATATGAGGTGGTAAAACGAGCAGCATTGTTGGGCGAGGTAACTAAAAACACAATCTGTTTGGCAGTTGCCGGGACTCATGGTAAGACGACTACTTCGGCCATATTGGGTCATTTGTTGGCGGAATGCAAGATGCCGGTAACGGCTTTTTTAGGTGGAATAGCTGAAAATTATAATTCGAATTTTATTAGTAAAGGAAGTGAAATCACTGTCGTTGAAGCCGATGAATTTGATAGGTCCTTCCTTCAGTTGCATCCAGATATTGCTTGTGTTACCTCTATGGATGCAGATCATTTGGATATCTACGGCAATTCTTCTTCTATTGAAAATGCTTTTAGAGATTTTTCTGAATTGATACCAATTAAAGACAATTTTCTATTCAAAAAAGGACTCCCCTTAAGTGGAAAGACTGTTGCAGTAGATGAGGATGCCGATTTTGAAGCGAGAAATGTAAGAATTGAAGACGGGGGCTATGTTTTTGATCTTAAAACGCCTCAAACAATTTTAAAAGATTTACAATTTTATTTGCCCGGACACCATAACCTATTTAATGCTGTAACGGCTTTGGGCATGGCAATTTTAGCAGGTTCCCCAACCGATTGTTTGCCCAAAGCCTTATTGAGTTTTAAAGGGGTGCAAAGAAGGTTTTCTTATGCAATTAAAACGCAAGATTTAATACTTATCGATGATTATGCACATCACCCCACCGAAATTAATGCCTTGTATCAGGCTGTGAGTGAAATGTATCCGGCCGATAAGAAATTAGTGGTCTTTCAGCCACATTTATTTAGTCGGACAAAAGATTTTGGAGAAGAATTTGGGATAAGTCTCTCGGGATTTGATGAAGTCTTACTCCTCGATATTTATCCGGCAAGAGAAGAACCAATTAAAGGAATAACGTCTCAGTGGTTATTGAATCGAATAATGAATAACAATAAGCAGCTAGTTTCTAAGGCAGAATTACCAAAAGTAATGTTAGAATCAAAATGTAGAATTAAATTAATGGTAGGTGCAGGAGACATAGGGGTTGAGGTATCAAAAATTGCAAAAATATTACAAGATGAAGCGTAGTTTTGAAGTAATAAAATTTGTACTACTTGTCTTACTTGTGGGTTTCCTTTTTAGTTTTACTCATAAGAGAA
>JBATIW010000321.1:0-11420 GCA_049668005.1 Maribacter sp. | reverse complement strand
TTCCAATATTGAATTGAATAGCAGCTTTGAACATTAAGGATTTCCCGCCTGCCACGCGAAAGGCGTGGTCAGGCAAGCCATCCGCAATTGATTATAGTTTTTGTTGTAAAACGCTTTTTATTTAATATTTTGTCAGTTTTATATTATATGTTATTATGCTTTAATAGTTTGTATAGACCTCTAGTGTGTTTATGAAGAATAAAGAAAATGGAACTAAAAGAATAAAGAAACCTTGGCCAACTAAAGAGGCTATGGAACAGGTTTATGAAAAGAAACTTTGGGGAAGTGGCAAATCTGATTTTTATTCAGGTGAAGGGTCGCATAATCCTGAGATAGTAAATCCTTATATAAGTGTTATAACATCATTCTTAACATCATTTAAAAGTCCGCTTACGGTATGTGATTTAGGTTGTGGGGATTTTAATGTAGGAAAAGAATTGGTAAAGTATACTAAGAAGTATGTTGGGGTAGATATTGTAACAGGCCTTATAGCGCATAATAAAGAAAAATTCAAAGAAGATAATTTAGAATTCCTTTGTTTGGATATCGCTGTAGATGATGTACCCTCCGGAGATTGTGCTTTATTACGATTGGTATTGCAACATTTATCGAATGCCGAAGTACAAAGTGTATTGCGTAAGATAACTGATTTTAAATATGTTATTTTAACAGAACACATACCTGAAGGCGGTTTTATACCCAATAAAGAGATTATTTCGGGACAAGGAATTAGACTGAAAAAACAAAGTGGGTTAAACTTATTAGCCCCACCATTTGGCATTAAGGTAAAAGAAGAAAAACAATTATTGTCTGTTGTTTTAAATGATCGTAAGGGAATTATAGTAACTACGGTTTATAAATTTTTTTGATACCCTTGATGGTAAATAAATTTTTTACAAGGGTTTAGCTATGATACGTTGTTGACATTTCCACAGGAATCTGTCCGCCGTAGCCTTAAGTTAACTTTTTACGCTGGATTTTCCATTTGGATAATCCATACCTGCCTCAGGCCGGCGCCGCAATGGATTATAGGTTTTGTTGGCAGTAGTTTTTTGCCAAGGCACTTGGCCCTTTAATTAGTTCAAAAATACGCTACAGTCACTAATGCTACCTAAGCCTAATAAGCTCCTCTTGCCAATCATCCCCACTCGGGAAATTGGGTGGTATTTAGATCCAGTTTAGCTATGGCCTGCATATCGGAAGCATTGAGCTCAAAATCGAAAATGTCGAGATTTTCGATCATATGTGCTTTTTGGGAAGTTCTTGGGATGGCAACGATACCTCTTTGGTAGAGCCATCGTAAACACACTTGGGCGTTGCTCTTGTTATACGTTGCACCAATAGCGGCAATGATTGGGTCGGTGAACATATTATTGCGCCCTCTGGCAAAAGGAGACCAAGCTTCCATTTGTATGTCATGTTGCTTCAAGACCTTTTGCGCCTTGTGCTGCTGAAAGAAAACATGGGTCTCGATCTGATTGATCACGGGTTTTATTTTGGCATAGGCAAAGAGACCTTCCAAATGATTCGCTTCAAAATTACTGAGACCAATGGCTTTGATCTTACCAGCCTCATAAAGTTCTTCCATCGCCTTCCAGGAACCTTTTACATCGCCTCTAGGCCGATGGATTAGGTATAGGTCCAAATAGTCCGTTCCCAATTTATCCAAGGAAGTCTGAAAGGCCTTCTTGGCACTTTCATAGCCCATATCACTGGCCCAAAGCTTTGAGGTTATAAATAGTTCTTTCCGAGCAATCCCACTTTTTTTGATCCCTGCTCCTACAGCTTTCTCGTTACCGTAGATCATAGCAGTATCAATAAGACGATAACCCACGGATATTGCCTCATTTACACAGCGTTCACCAGTAGCACCATCTAGGGTACTTGTACCAAAACCGAGCATGGGCATGGCCACGCCATTGTTGAGGGTAACGGTAGGCACTTCATTTTCCGTTAGGGTAGCCTTGGGAGCGCCGAAAAGCTTATAACCCCCAAAAGGTAGTATGATGGTTGAAGTCGCCAATACTGCCCCTGTCTGTAAAAATTCGCGTCTTTTTATTTCGTCGGATTTATTTGTTGTTCCCATTTTTTCCCTGTTTTACACGATGAACATCACAACTCTAAGTTAGCTGTTTTTCATGCCAATATCAAGGGTTTTAACGGAATACGATTAAAAAGAACTCCTCATACCGAGCGTTTATTTAAATAGGTCCTATCCATGTCATCCTGAGCGGAGTCGAAGGATAGGAGGGGTGGCCGAAGGCCGGGGTGGTTGAATATGTTCATTTTAGCTCACGCGTTTTTATTTTAAAAGAGGAGTTCGTGAACCTCCTTGGTCGGTTTCTTTGCTTGTCCAAATAAAACGAACCAAAAGAAAGGACACCCAATGCGAGGAATTTATCCGTCTGTGACGGATAACCGATTCCAAAACTCCGCGTCGAACTAAGTTCTCCTTGATTTCGGAGCTTTTGATCATCTATTCTGCGCCTTGGGGATTTATGGAATCAATGATTCCATAGGATTAGTACCCCTCATGACGGTACCGTCAGGACCTGGTTATGCTAATTTTTGTATGGGATTGTCTTAAAAAAAAGTCCGTATCAATACCACTAGCAGTGCTATTATAAAAATGGTTGTAAAAATCAGTTTGTTGAATTTTGCCAACCAATTCGGAAGAAAAATATCGAAATTGTCTTTTTCGGAATCTGAATATTTTCGGGCTATGAGGGTCAAAGGGCAAAACTTATTGAATATCATTAGCACTATTCCCTCCCCTAGGACCAATCCTATGCCGATCCAAGTATTGGGATTTACATTATTGGAAACCCCGGAATACAGTACATAGAAAATCACCACTACAAAAAATACCCAGATCAAAGTGTGGATCAATTTTATGGCGAGCAGTTTTTGTGTTCGATTCATTTTGTCAGTACCTCCAATGGTTTACAAGGTAGGTATTTGCTAATTGATCATAGTTGGAATGAGCCTGTCTGAAAAGTCTTGACCAACGTCTTTGCGACCCCGAGAATTCGGGGGAAGCAATCTCATGGATTGTGGGTAATCAACAAGGAGATTACTTCACTGCGTTCGTAATGACAACTTATTTTTACTTTTCCAGACAGCCTCATTCTGGTTCACTTTTTTACCACCTTAAAAAAGTCATCGGGTGCGAGCTCACACTCGTTGATCATCTGGATGGCATAGTCCAAGGTTCCCAATTCCTTATCGGTATTATTTGTGCCCATGCTAAATTTTACCCCGGTGGCCTTTGCCCTTTTTATAAAAGTGGCCGAAGGGATCTTATAGCGTGCATTTATCTCAATGGCAATTTTATTGGCCACGGCGGCTTGGATTACCTTGTCCATACGGGCGTCTGTCCATAGAGCATCATATTCCGGTTGTAGGATGTCTGGGAGAAAGGTGGCGTTTACATAAATATCTATGGGTTCATTTTCCATCACCCCTACAATTTTACCCACCAACTGATCCATAAAATCGTCCTTGTCATCGACGAATACCTCTTCGGGCATCCAAAGACGCATTCTTCTTCCTTTGGTATCGGTCCAGGTCATGGCATCGGTGAAGACATAGTCGAAAGTGGCTATATTTTCCTTGGAGAACATGCTTACCCATTCCCTGCCTTCTGCCTGCATGGCCATATATGCTGGGTAGTCTTTGTATTGCTCATAATTGGCCAATAGGGTGGAGTCGTCGGTAATGGGAAAGCCCACGCCAGCATTGAAGGCCACCCCATAATCAATACCTGTTTCTTTGGAATGGGCCAATAGTTCCTCCATGGTCAAACCTCCTTTTAAATGGGCGTGGTAATCAATGATCTCATAGCCATCAGCTTTGAGCATCGCTATTTTTTGAATGACGGGATTTATGACGGTTTCCTGTTGTTGCTCCGTCTCGGATTTTTTGGCATTTGGTTTGCAGCTTAGGAATAGGAAAGTGGTTAGTAGGGCGATGGTAAAAGTGATTTTTTTCATAGTTGAAAAATATAATATTATTTGATTAAATAGAAATGGTCTAAGGCTTTGCATAGGATCCGTTGTTGGCATCAGTCCCTCATAAATTTTTAAGCCTTCCCAAATGTTCAGCAATGCTTCTAACCTCTGATTCATCAAATATGGGTTCATAATACTTGATGTAACGATTCAACTCCTTTAATTTTTTGATGGCAACATATTTGAACTTTTCCTTGGGCTTATGATTTATCATTGCTATGACATTTCGTATCGGTAGTTCTTTATTGCCCCAATGATGTTGTTTAAGAATCCTGCTTCCGACAGCCTTTTTACTGTTTAGAACAACAAAAAGTGCATAGCTTGTTCGCTGTATTTGTTTTATAGGAGATCTCAAGTCTAAGCGCTCGAGGGATTCCTTGCTCCAATTCTTAGTCTCAATTATAAAAATACCCGCCCGAGTTACAAGAAGATGATCAATTTGAATACTGGATATTCGGTCATGATCATTTTTGTTATATATCGGTGGATTGAAGGAAAGTGAAAAGTCATTGAATAGCACATCTGTTTCTGATAATTTTTCTAATTCTTTTGCTACTAAATGCTCTCCGATTGCCCCCCCTATTAAAGGATTAATGTCAGTGACTACTGACTTTGTATATTCAAGTTTTTCGAACGCTGCGGCAAAACGGGCAGATAAAATGGATTGGCTGTTAGAGGTATGCGCATTAACCTTTTTCAATAATTCTTTTAGGTGTTTTTTTGCTCTTAATGTTTGAAGCCAGATTATACTGTAATAACTCTTCTCCAGAATAAATCTTTTCCCTAATAATATTTGTAGTAGGTACCAATTTCCAAGCTCTAAAACAGCATTTTTTGCAGGATTAGATCTTAGAGTTTCGCACTTCTTTTTCAGCTTGCTTATGCTTTCTTTGAGTCTAGTTTCGGTATTCGTTTTTAAAGTATCGTAGTTTTGTTGTAGGGTAAATGCTTCTGTTTGCATAGTGTCTAGCTCAAGTTCAAACTCCTGTTTTATCTTAAAGAATAATTCTTCTTTCTCTCTCTCGTAGTTTTTAATGAATTTATTGAGCTGACCGATAGTATTAAATCTTGAGATCCTTTTTTGATCTAAGGTTTCTCTAAGCTTTTTTAAAGATTCTAATTGGCCGTAAACTAAAGTCATGGATGAGTAATGTCGCTAACGGTTCAGTGTATGAAGTAATGCTCCCTCTGGTCGCACTACTCATGCACATTGTTAGGTGCTGGCTTTTATCTCTTAATAATATTATTTGTTTTAGTTCTACTCTTTAATGCTGGGAACGTGCCTTCTTATACATCTATATACGGCTATTATAGCACATAATTAGCATTAACATATTTGTTTTATATCTTAATTTATTGCAAAAAGTCAAGACGATAAGAAAAGAGGCACCCCAAGATATTGTTAAATACTGTAAGAAAAAGTGACAAATGTCATTTAATTAGGAGTTAGTATTGAGTAGTGAGAATTGAGAATTGGGAAGTTAGTATTGAGGAGGGCAGAGGGTAAATTCCAAATACCAAATACCAAATTTCAAATTCCAAAAGGCTATTAAGCTAATTTTGAAAAACCTGTTCCTCGATAGTATATTCCGTTACACTGGCCATTCCTTTTAGAATCGCTTCTTTGTTCAATGGAATTAAATGATGGTAACGTTCTGATAGTGATTTTTTCAATCCCTCAATGACATTTTCCAGAATTACAATGGGTTTAAGTTGCAGAAAGGCACCAAGGACCACCATATTGAATATTTTCCTATTGCCCATTTCAGTAGCTAATTTCGTCCCTTCGATCTGGTATATTTTTATATCCTTTCGTGTGGGATGATGCGAAATCCCATTGGGGTCATATAACAACACCCCCCCAGGCTTTACCGTCTTCTCAAACTTATCCATGGATTGCTGGTTCAAGACAATGGCAGTATCGTACATTTTCAAATACGGCGAGCTGATCCGCTCATCGCTCAAAATAACCGTCACGTTAGCGGTACCACCGCGCATTTCGGGCCCGTAGGATGGCATCCAACTCACCTCTTCATCCTGCATGATCCCCGAATAGGCCAAAATTTTCCCCATGGACAATACCCCCTGGCCACCAAAACCTGCTATGATAATTTCTTCTGTCATACTATTTTAATTTACCGTCCACTTTAATATCCCCTAAAGGATAGTTGGGAAACATATTTTCTACCATCCATTGATTGGATTCCAAAGGGGTCATTTTCCAGCCCGAATTACAGTTCGACACAATTTCTACAAAGGATACCCCTTTTTTTAAGCGTGTGTTCTCAAAGGCCTTCCGAATCGCTTTTTTGGCTTTACGTGCATGTTTATGGGTATGTACGGCTTGCCTTGTCGCATATAGGACACCGGGTAGATTGGCTACCAATTCCGTTATTTTTATTGGGGAACCCATGGTCTCGATTTCCCTACCATAGGGCGAAGTAGCCGTTCGCATTCCGGGTAAGGTCGTGGGTGCCATTTGACCGCCGGTCATCCCATAAATTCCATTGTTCACAAAAATAACAACGATGTTTTCGCCCCGGTTACAGGCATGTATGGTTTCTGCAGTACCGATAGCGGCCAGGTCACCGTCGCCTTGATAGGTGAACACATATTTATTGGGCCACAGTCTCGAAATGGCCGTAGCTACGGCAGGTGCGCGACCATGGGCGGCTTGGGTCATATCAATATCCATAAAATCATAGGCCAGAACTGAGCAACCAACGGGCGCAACCCCTATCGTATCTTCAACGATCCCCATTTCATCAAGGACCTCCATGGCTAAATTATGTACAGTACCATGACCACAACCCGGACAATACGACAAGGTCGCATCGGTCATTGATTTCGTTTTACAGAATACTTGATTCTCGGGTTTTAAGATGTCCAATACTTCCATTTTTAATGATTTTATCTTCCAATGCTTCCAATACTTCTTCCGGGGTATGTATAATTCCGCCTGTTCTTCCAAAATGCGCTACCGGCACTTTGTGTTGTACAGCTAAGCGTACATCTTCTACCATTTGGCCGGCGTTTAATTCAACACTCAAGATTCCCTTTACCTGATCGGCCAATTCAAAGAGTTGGGGTTTTGGAAATGGGAACAGGGTTATAGGTCGTAACAACCCGGCCTTTATGCCTTTGTTACGGGCTAATTCTACGGCTTTTTGCGCAATGCGTGCACTTGAACCATAGGCCACGAATATATATTCTGCATCATCACAACTTATTTTTTCATACCGCAGGTCTTCTTTTTCCATTTGGTCATACTTCTTCAGCAATTTGTGGACGCGGGCTTCCATCTTTTCGGGATCCAGGTATAGGGAGGTAATGATATTCCTTTCCCTGTCTGTTTTACCGGTTGCCGCCCAGCTTCCCTGTTTTTCGATGACTTCTTCATCGGTCATTCTTTGCTGCTGGTCCTTCAGCTTTACTTTTTCCATCATCTGCCCGATCAATCCGTCTGATAGGATCATTACCGGAGCACGATATTTAAAAGCTATATCAAAAGCGTCCTCGACAAAATCGGACATTTCCTGTACTGATGAAGGCGCCAGCACATACAATTTAAAATCGCCATGGCCACCTCCTTTTACAGACTGAAAATAATCTGCCTGTGAGGGCTGTATGGTACCCAGACCAGGTCCGCCTCTAGCAACATTCACAATAACCGCGGGTAGCTCAGCACCGGCCAAATAGGAAATACCTTCCAATTTCAAGGATATCCCTGGGCTCGATGATGAGGTCATCGCTTTTTTTCCGGTACTTGCAGCCCCATAGACCATGTTAATCGCAGCGATTTCACTTTCGGCCTGTAAGACGACCATTCCGGTTCTTTCTTCCGGTCTTTCGGCCATTAGATGCTCAATTACTTCGGATTGCGGGGTAATGGGATAACCAAAATAAGCATCGACCCCGGCCCTGATCGCAGCCTCGGCCAAGGCTTCGTTTCCTTTCATTAGTTTTAATTCGGACATCAATTGATTTTTAATTTATACTGGGACTTTTACCCGATAAACGGTTATCGCCCGATCGGGACAAACGACAGCACAGTTGGTACAGCCGTTACAGGCTTCAGGGTTGCTCATATACGCATAATGATAGCCTTTACGGTTGACTACTGAAGTCATGCTTATGACATTTTCCGCGCAAACAGGTATGCAGATTTCACAACCTTTGCATGTTTCAGTATCGACAGCGATTGCTCCTATTACTTTTGCCATATTGATAAATTTATATGAACTATTTCGGATAAAATTTTGCTATTCGTAAAATTAGGCTTGATTTATTATAAAAAACATGATAAATGTCAATTTTGGAAGATTGGATGGTTAATCGAAAGTCCAAAGTCCAAAGTCCAAAGTCGAAAGTCGAAAGTCAGTTGGCAGTTGCAGTTGGCAGTTATTTGTAGTTAGTTGGGTATAGCGACTGGCGATTAGCGTACAGCGAAGTGCAGCATGTTATTGAACATCGGCAGGCATTAAAAAGCGGATCGCTTGCGGCAATACGCTTATGGTAGCTGGGGCAACGCCCACATACTCGCCATCAGCCTCAATACCACAAGCGTTGTTACTTTCCAACAACACTTCATGGGCAGCATGGTAATTCACCTGTGGATGGTTGATTTTCACTCCTCTTTTCAAATTACCAAAGTTTTTTAGATAGTCCCAAATGCTCAAATCCCCGAAGATAGCCACCCGAAACTGCCCATCGGTAAGTTTGGCATCGGGGGCGATGCAGATGGCATTGCCAAAGTAACGGCCGTTGGCCACGGTCATTTGCAGCAACTTGCCCTTCCACTGCCATGTGCTGCTTGTACAGCTTACCTCTTTTTTAACATAGCTGAGAAATCCTTTTATGATTTGCTTGAAGTAATTGAAGCCAGGGCCTAACACACTTGATGAACGTTCTAGATTTTGCGCCACTTTCGCACCGAGCCCAAGTCCTGCTATATTAATAAAATAACGGGTTTCCTGGGGCTGTTGTAACACTATTTTCCCAAGGTCTATCTTTTGGGTAGTATTGGATTGGATCAGTGCCATTAATGCTGCAATGGAATAGGAAATGCCTGCCGTTCTGGCAAAATCATTGGCCGAACCGTATGGGAGCAAGCCTATTGCCGGGTATTCGCTGGTAGGTATCTTAGCTTGCAACAGGCCATTGATGACCTCGTGCAAGGTGCCATCACCCCCGACGGCAACCATATAATCGCAACCGTTTTCAGTGGCTTGCT
The DNA here is from genome assembly GCA_049668005.1 of Maribacter sp. Classification (GTDB taxonomy): domain Bacteria; phylum Bacteroidota; class Bacteroidia; order Flavobacteriales; family Flavobacteriaceae; genus Maribacter_A. The sequence continues at coordinate 2,177 of JBATIW010000321.1, read as the reverse complement.
TGGCCAATGCTATGGCGTGTTTTTTTCGTAGGGTGGAAAGGAACTGCACACTGCCCATATTCGATTGTTGACAGTACTGGTGAAGCCTTGGGAGCACTTTTGCCAAGCGGCTGTTTTTGTTGTTGACGACAAACACGATGTTCATTCAGACAAGGTAGTATATTCCATGAATTTAGCCAAAAGCAGGAATACCCATGGTGCTGGCTTGTTGAGGTTATGAACGCTGGGCCTTGGGAACACTTAAAACTTTAATTCACCAAGACTCTCTCAACATCGGCTTGTAGTTCCTCATAGGTTTTATAACTACCAAACTTGAAATTTCGTTGGTCCCCTTTCAAAATGAAGGTTGCGGGCAGTGCGCCATACCAGGAGTCATCAATATTGTCCGTCCAAACATTATAGTTAGGGTCGGTAAGTACGACCACTTCCGGGATAATCCCTAACTTCTGTACAAAGGGGTAAATATGGGAATCCAACCGTGTTTTCTTTTCCAAATTTACCAAGAAAATCTTTACTTTTTTATCACGGTAAGCTATCTCCAAATCGTTGAAGTGGGGCATCTCTTTAAGGCAGGGGGCGCAGGTGGTCGACCAGAAATTAAGCACAGTTACTTCATGGTCCTCATCAGTGATCACCGCTTGCAATTCTGAAAAGGTTTCAAAAATTTCGATAGTAGCGTTTGGATCTGTTTCAATGGGCTTGCATGAAAATAGCAGCATCAACAAACCAATGGCCAATAGGGGCAAGGTATATTTCATAGGGTTTGCGATTGTGGTGTATTCATTTCATGTTCAAAACAATACCAATCTTCTATACCACCTTGATTGTTGGAACCATGGTGATCTTGGATTTTATGGAATTGGAAATTAAACATGCCCGCTCTGATTTTTGTAAGACCCGTTCTGCCCGTTCGCGATCTTTTTCGTCACTGATCGTTACCGAAGGTTCCAGAAGAATCTCAGTCATTAGAAATCTACCATCCACCTGGTCCAATTTCCCTTTGGAACTGCAACTGAAATTTGAAAACTCCAGTTTTGAATTTTCCGCTATGGCCAAAAAAGTGGTCATCAAACAACTGCTTACTGCAGCAGTGAACAAATGCTCTGGGGACCATATGCCCGGCATGCCCTTAGGAAACTCCGGCGGAGTGGCAATTTCAATGCAGGTATTTGCATCGCGGTTCAATTCTGGGGAACACATAACCCCCTTGCGATCTTGGTTCCAGTTTACATCTACGTTATAATAATGTGGCTCCATAGTATTGGGTATTTTAGTTGTTGTACGATCCGTCACCAGAGTCATGGCGAATGAGACTGAAAGGTACGTTCAAAAATACTTTTTATAAGTAACAAAAGTCACAGAGAATTTAGTAATCAACAGTCAGTTTTTAGGGGGCAGATTGTTGAACGTAGTTGGTTGCTGTGGCACTCAATGGTTAAGCTTATCCCCGTATTCGGTCAAGGCATTTCCAATCGCTTTTAATTCCTTATAACCGTCTTCATCCAATTCAGTATTCATGATCAGAATTCGCCCAAGTTTGGTCTCCGGATCAAAAAACATATGGGTAGCGACCCCTGGGTCACCTCCAGAGTGTCCAATTTGTCCGTCTGCTCGAAAACCCATAAAAATTCCGGAATTGTACTCGTCCCCAGTAGGCTCTTCTCCATTTGCATTACTATAATGTGAGGCGTTCAGCTGCCTTTTAAAAAGTTCGGTATAACTTTTGGCTTGCAATAAGGTGCCTTTACCCACATATCCTTTCATTAATTCATTGAGGTAAGTCGCCAAATCGGTACTTGATGTGGTAAAGCCCCCATCAGGATAGGTAATCAACGAATATAGCGGTAAAGGGGTGTTAATATCTTCATATAAAACAGAATGGTCTTCTATATGTATGTCATCAAAAGACCAACCAGAGGCTGTCATGCCCAGTGGGTCTAAAATATGGGTCTGGGTGAACTTGGGCAATGAGGTTCCTGTGGCTCCTTCCAATACCTGTGCGGCAAGGGTAGCAGCTATATTGGAATATTCATAGTGCGCTCCTGGAGGATTATTTAAAAATCCTTCCTTTTGGTACCATACGCCTTTCTCAGACAGTATCTTTTCCAGATAGTTCGCCAAGGGAATTCGGGTCTCCGGTCCATTGAAATAGTCAGGTATGTGCACCACTGTAGTGT
>JBATIW010000320.1:0-2622 GCA_049668005.1 Maribacter sp. | reverse complement strand
GCCATGGCAATAGACCTTATGGAAGATGTTTCCCATTTTGCAACAATGATGGTGTACAAAGGGCATGCAGATGGTATGGTTTCAGGTGCTATGCACACTACAAAACATACCATACTACCCGCATTGCATTTTATAAAAACAAGACCGGATGTTTCTGTGGTTTCTTCTATCTTTTTTATGTGCTTGGAAGATCGTGTTACGGTGTACGGTGATTGTGCCATTAATCCCAATCCCACAGCCGAACAATTAGCAGAGATAGCAATTTCTTCCGCAGAAACAAGTATCGCTTTTGGTATAGAACCAAAAATAGCCATGCTTTCCTATTCATCGGGCACTTCTGGGGTAGGTGAAGATGTTGACCGCGTTCGCAAGGCAACAGAAATAGTAAAACAAAAAAAACCCAATTTAAAGGTTGAAGGGCCTATACAGTATGATGCTGCGGTTGACGCTACAGTAGGAAAAACAAAGATGCCAGATTCGCAAGTTGCTGGAGAAGCATCGGTTTTTATTTTTCCTGATTTGAATACGGGCAATAATACCTATAAAGCCGTACAACGGGAAACCGGTGCACTGGCTATTGGTCCTATCTTGCAAGGTTTAAACAAACCGGTGAACGATTTAAGTAGGGGTTGTACCGTTGATGATATATTCAATACAGTAATTATAACGGCCATACAAGCCCAGGATTTAGAATAGAATAAATAAAAATGAAGGTTTTGGTATTAAATTCTGGAAGTTCATCAATTAAATTCCAATTGATTGAAATGCCAAGCGAGAGGGTTGGTTGCTCTGGTATCGTTGAGCGAATAGGGTCGAATGACGCTGTTTTGACTTATCGAACAGCGACTAAGGAAAGTATGATAACCCTTGAAATTCCCAATCATCAAATTGGTTTGGAAACTATAGCCAAGTTCTTGCTAGATCCTATAAATGGGGTGGTGCATCATTCCAGTGAAATTGATGCTGTTGGTCATAGGGTCGTTCATGGCGGTGATGCATACGCCGAGACCACCTTGATAAATGGCCAGGTAATGGATGAGATCAAGGAATTCAATGGACTGGCACCTTTGCACAATCCCCATAATTTGAAGGGGATAGCAATGGCGGGAGAAATATTCCCGGATGCAAGTCAAATTGCGGTTTTTGACACGGCTTTCCATCAAACCATGCCCATAAAAGCCCGAAAATTTGCCATTCCGAACAAATTTTATGAAGAACAAGGCATCAAAGTGTATGGCTTTCATGGTACTAGTCACAAATATGTAAGTGAAAAGGCATCTGGATTTTTAAAGAAGGATGATTCCAAAATTATTTCTATCCATCTAGGAAATGGCTGTAGCATTACGGCCGTGAGAAATGGCAAAAGCATTGACCATAGTCTTGGTTTTGGTCCTAGTAATGGTCTCATTATGGGTTCGAGAAGCGGGGACATAGACCATTCGCTTATTTTCTATTTAGTGAATGATTTAGGCTATACTCTGAACCAAGTCAAAAATTTGCTCATAAAGGAAAGTGGCATGTTGGGTTTAACTGGGTATAGCGATTTAAGGGACATACAGGCCCAAGCTGAAGATGGCAATGCAGATTGTAAATTGGCACTTGATATGAATGCCTATCGCATTAAAAAATACATAGGTGCCTATACTGCGGCAATGAATGGTTTGGATGCCTTGGTTTTTACAGCGGGTATAGGAGAGAATTCCGCTTTATTGAGAAGCATGGTGTGTTCAGATATGCACTATTTGGGCATTCAGCTGGACGAAGCTAAAAATGCCTTAAAAGCAAGTGGCCTAAGGCAAATACAGTCCGCTACTTCAGCAGTTAAAATTTTGATCATACCTACCAATGAAGAACTTGAAATAGCGAAACAGGCATTTCAATTGCTAGACAAATAAAGTATTGATCTAAATACTTGCAAAAATATAAACAGATATGTTTATTCTTCTTTGTCCATTAATCCTGGATGATGTTTTCTTAAAAAGGCATTGCGAACCGAATCCATTTTTTTCATCATGTTCTCAATATCAGAATGATGCTCTTGCCAATTGTTGAAAAAATAATCTTCCTTGAAAAAATCCTTCATAAAGAGGGAGTCGGTTTTTGGGAAATAAGAGAAATCCCTTTTCCAATCAAATGGCACCCTATCTTCAAAGTATCCTCTGAATGAATCCATAATACTATCCAAGTTTATTTTTATTGAATCACCTTGAATATTTGAATAGGCATAGGAGTATATTGAATCGTATTTGATCAGATTGCCAAGATCATCGTATTCCTTGTGCACTTCCCATTGGCCTTTGGGTTCTTCGATCATTTCTTTTTTTTCATCACTTTTATCTTCCTCTTTATCTCTTTCCTGACCCTTACATCCTGTAAATGCCAGTATTAACAAAATAGCGATAACATTTTTCATTGGTAAAAAAATTTTGACTTTTAAGAATTTTACAGTTTAATTACTTCTCTTTTTGGTATTTAAGTTACTGCGCCCCCGATTTGCATTATGTTCATCATGGTATCTTCTTATATTGTCGTCACTATAATTTCTAATTCGCTCATATCTTGAACGATTTAAATTATAATTTTGGAAACGTGGCGGCAATACCTTACGTCTTACCCAAATAC
>JBATIW010000319.1:0-1720 GCA_049668005.1 Maribacter sp. | reverse complement strand
ATCCTAGATTGGTGGTGGGTATTTGGAATACAGCTTTATTTACGAATCTAGCTGTTCCGGTCGCATCATTTAAAGGGGCATTTGCACACAGAGCTGAATTAATAGGCGAAAACACATGGGAATGGTCCTATACTGTTGATGGTTTCACAAGTGAATATACCGCAAGACTTACTGGAGAATTGACCAGCGAGGAAGTGATTTGGAAAATGTATGTTACCAAAGAAGGGATCGGTGCTTTTGATGAGTTCCTATGGTTCTCAGGTGTTTCTGATTTAGATGGAAATAGCGGGGAATGGGCACTTTACCAAAGTCCTGAGCGACCAAATCGTATGATCAATATTGAATGGACTCGTGAAAATGATGAAATTGGAAGTATCAGTTACTCCTGGGTTCGTGAATTGAATGATGAAGATGGTGATGATCTATTCAAAGGAAGTTACTTGGAATATGGATTGCAAGACGGGGACTATGATGTGTTTTATAACGTTCATGTCTATGATTTACAATGGGAGGCCTTTGTTAATGTGAACATTGAATGGAACAGCACCGATTTTAACGGTCGTGTAATGGCTCCAATTCATTTTGAGGATGAACTATGGCATTGCTGGGATAGCACCGGTGAAGACGTAGACTGCGAATAAGAGATCTTAAATAAAAGCAAAAGCCCTGACCTAATTGTCAGGGCTTTTTTTGTTTCCTCTAATTAAGCGAATTTACTATATTTAAAGTTTGTCGCACTTTAGACTTAATATTCGTTTAAATCCTTTTCCATGAAATCAGTTTTAGTTTTATTTTCAATGCTCATGCTAGTTACTGCAAATGCACAAGATTGGGCAAATCTTGAACACTTTAGGGCAGCTAATGCTAAAATTGAGTTGCCAAAAGCCAATGAAAATAGGGTTGTTTTCATGGGTAACTCAATCACAATAGGCTGGCTGAATACAATGCCCGAATTCTTTGAGGGAAAAGCCTACATCAATAGAGGTATAAGCGGCCAAACGACCCCGCAAATGCTGCTGCGATTTCGCCAAGATGTTATTGCGCTGCAACCTAAAGTAGTTGTCATACTTGCGGGAACAAACGACATTGCAGGAAATACGGGCCCATCAACCTTGAACATGATTGCGGATAATATAAAATCAATGGCTGAGCTAGCAGTATCACATGGTATTAAAGTGGTACTATCCTCTACCCTGCCCGCTTATGATTATCCCTGGAAACCCGGTTTGGAACCTGCCGGTAAAATAATAGCACTTAACAAGATATTAAAAGAATACGCGGATCAAAACGGACATGTTTATTTGGATTACTTTTCAGCAATGGCGGATGAGCGTAATGGTCTTCCAAAAAAATACGCTAATGATGAAGTACACCCTACCAAATTGGGTTATGAGGTAATGGCTCCCTTGGCTGAAGCTGCAATTTCGAAAGCCATGAACTATACTACCTTTAAGGACCGTGTTACAAATACCGAGACGGTACAAGAGATGGCCAATCTACGTACAGATTTCGAACTTGACCAAAAGCAAATAGAAGTGGATGCGCTAAATGCGCAAACAAGAAACCAGAGGCACATTTTTATTGCGATGACCATCATTGCTGGTTTGACGATCCTATTGCTGATTATCTTGTTCCTGTATTATAGAGCTGTATCAAAGAAGAAATAAATAATCTTTTGGAAACAAATAAAACGATTAGAATAGCTTCAATAGATGTACTT
>JBATIW010000318.1:0-2883 GCA_049668005.1 Maribacter sp. | reverse complement strand
CATTGGTCATGATTGTTTTGACCATCAATGATAAGCACCTTTATTTTCTTACCGGTAGTACTTGATTTTCCCTGGGAATGTGCAATAAATGAGAAACAGATTGATATAATAAGTAAGAAAGATCTATAGTGCATTATATTGGATTTTAACCGTCATTAAATTTAGGGTTTCAATCAGCAAATCACAAGGGTTTCGCCATGTTTTGATATAGTTCAAATCGTCATCAATACCCTTTAATATGTAAAAATCAATTCTTTATACCCTTATCCAACAGAATCTGAAATTCGCTTTTTTGCAGTTGTCGATTAAGCCGCTCTACTTCAGTGTTCAAGAACCTCTTGAATTTTTCATTCACGTTTTCCAAGCGTTTATTAAAGATTTCATAAACATCGCGCTGTTGGTCTGTGGGTTTAAAATCAATCCCGTGCCCCCCAATATCACTGGCAAGCGCACTAAGTCTGCCGTACAATTTCATGGGCGCCCTAAATGCATCTTCACGTGCTCCTGTCAAATGAATATCATATAACGACCCCGCTATATTCTGCGCCATTGTTCTTAGTTCTGTTGCGCGTTGAATATCACTTCTGCGCTTCAAACTTGGAATAACCTCATTCAGCTCACCTCTAATTGTTTCAATATCGTTGATCATTGTTACAGCAAGGTTCATGGCATCCCGCAATTCCAATGAAAAAGCCACTTGTTCTTTTATATTTTCCAATGAACCTTCAGAGGACGGGTCTTTTAAAACTTCCAGTTCCCTGACAAATTCTTCCTCACCAATAATCAATTTTACCCTATAAGTATCGGGAATGGCCCGTGGGCCAAATTGCCCACGCCATAGGTCTAAATCCCAAGTCACCAGCGGTCGCCAGCCTTCTCCATTAAGTTGTACCCAAGGTCTTCCTGGTGGAGTGGACTTCAATTTTGGTTTGTATGTAGGTTCATAACGCAGGTCCCACATAGTTCTATGGACCCCTTTATCATGTTCCCCTTTTAAAGTTCTAATGATTTCATTGTTCGCACCTAAAATCTGGATTTCAACTTTTTGATCCGTGCTATCTTTTATGTAGTAATTAATATCTGCCCCATAACTAGGGTTTCTTCCTGAATTATTACTGGGGCCATCAGTCTTTATACTTTGTTTGTTGTGAAAGCGGTATGCTGACCTTAAACTAAACAGATGTGCTTTTTTATCTTTCGCATCCAAATCAAATTCGCGTAGCGGAGCTATATTATCCAAAATGTAATATCCCCTTCCATAGGTACCAACAACCAAATCATCAAATCGTTCTTGAATTGCCAACCAATAGACAGGGGCCGGGGGTAAATTGTTTCGAAGGCGCATCCAATGCTCACCATCATCATGGCTAATATATATGCCATTATCAACACCGGCATACAACATACCTTCCCTTTTAGGGTCTTCTTTGACCACATGTACAAAACTGTGTACCGATTTAGGAATAGCATTACTTATCAATTTCCAGCTCTGGCCATAATCACTGGTCTTAAAGATATATGGGTCAAAATCCCCCATTTGATGGATATCTATACTAATGTAGGCGGTCCCTTCATTATAACGCGAAGTTTCGATATTTGAAATGGTGCCCCATTTTGGTAGATTGGGGATATTGGCGCTCACATTGGTCCAAGTAACCCCTCCATTTTTTGTCACATTAACTTGTCCGTCGTTACTTCCGGCCCAAATAACTCCGCCTTCTATCGCAGATTCTTTTATGGTAATCAAGGTTGAGCCGTCAAAGGTCATTAAATTATCGGTGGCAATACCCCCTGAACTTTGTTGGTGCGATTTATCATTCAAAGTCAAGTCTGGGCTAATTATCTGCCAACTTTGCCCGTTGTCATCACTTTTATGTACAAATTGACTGCCTACATACACCCGATGTTTAACATGTGGAGAAAAGGTTAATGGAAAATTCCAATACCAACGGTATTTCATATCTGCTGGAGCCCAACCATAACCCGCTTCCGGCCATACGCGAACATCTTGTGCATGCCCTGTTTTGGCATTGTATCTTTCGAGTCCACCATCATAACAACCAGACCAAACAATTTCATTATCAAAAGGGTCTGGTTGGGCAAAACCGCTTTCGCAGCCGCCAACGCCCTCCCAAAGACCAATCGGTATATAACCTTGTAAGCTGTTGCTCGGTCCTCTATAGGAATAGCCGTCTTGCCTATTGCCATAGACGTAATAGGGAATTTGATCATCAACGGCAACATGGTACATTTGGGCAATAGGGAGTACTACTCTTTGAAAGGTTTCACCATGATTCAGACTTATGCTCGCACCACCATCATGAGCCACCATAATACGATCGGCATTGGTTGGATCTACCCAAATATCATGGTTGTCACCACCTGCTTTGTATCCTCCTTTTACCGTTTTACCACCATCTTTTGAAGTGCTGAATTTAACATTGGCAAAATATACCTCCTCCGGATTATCAGTTGAAACGGCCATTCTCGTATAATAAGGTGCACGTTCATTAATATCGTGGTTTCGAGTTTGCAGCGTCCATGTCTCGCCAAAGTCCGCTGATCTATATAGGGCCGGACTATCAATTTCAAATAGGGCATAAACAACATTGGGGTTGGAATGCGAAATTGCTACCCCTGTTTTACCCACTGGGTTGCCTTACCACCTGGCAAGCCTTTTTTGGATAGGCCTTCCCAGGAATCACCGCCATCTTTAGAACGGTAGATACCACCTCCGGGTCCTCCACTGTTCAATCCCCAGGTATTGATATGTATAGACCACATACCGACCAATAATCTGTCAGGATTTGTTGGGTCCAAAGCTATATCGGCCGCACCCGTATTTTCATCGATAAATAAAATGCGTTTCCAACTCATACCACC
>JBATIW010000317.1:0-3362 GCA_049668005.1 Maribacter sp. | reverse complement strand
GTATGGTGTTGAGCACGATAAGTTCAAACCACGAATCCCGTTAGGTGCTACGCAAGAAGATTTAATTCGAATATCAAGATTTTATGATCTGGCACCAGAAAACCCGCGTGTTGATATGTCCAAAGCTTTAAAGCATTTACCGATAAAAGACATCCTTCAGAATATAAATGGAAAACGTGAGATTTTCGATAAAATGGTAGTACGTAAGCCCAGTGATGAGGATTGGTTTAAGGGAGGACTATACCATGATAATATGGACTTCGGTGTGCCCAGCTTTTGGTTTGCTTCTTGGTACGATGTTTCAATTGGCCCAAATTTAGCTTTGTTCAACCATGTGCGTAACAATGCAAAAGACCCTGAAGTGCGAGATAATCAATATTTGGTCATTGCACCAGTATTGCATTGTTCTTATACCAGAGCTACAGAAAACACGATAGTGGGCGAACGAAGTGTGGGGGATGCCAGATTAAATTATGATGCACAGATCTATTCGTGGTTTGATTTTTGGTTAAAGGGAAAGCAAAACGATTTTAAGGAGAACACGCCTAGAGTGCAGTACTATACCATGGGCAGCAACAAATGGCAATCATCAGAAACCTGGCCGCCAAGTAATGCCAAAATGGAAACGTTTTTCTTGCAAAGTGGGGGGGAAGCTAATAGTCTTTTTGGTGATGGAAAATTAATGAGCAAGAAACCTGGGGAACAGGATAATGCCGATGCTTTTACCTATGACCCAATGAATCCTGTTACTTCCTATGGGGGTAATGTTTGTTGTACAGGAAATGCCGTAAAAGGAGGTTCTTTTGACCAGCAGGTTATGGAGACTAGAAATGATATTTTGGTATACACTACTGATCCGTTGAATGAGGGGGTTGAAGTTAGCGGATCTATTGAGACTATGTTGTATATATCATCAGATGTCAAGGATACCGATTTCACTGTTAAATTCATCGACGTCTACCCTGATGGAAGTGCATACAACCTTGATGAAACCATCCAACGGGTTCGATATAGGGAGGGTTATGACAAAGAACTATTTATGGAGAAGGGCAAAGTTTACAAGGTAAATTTAACGCCTATGTCAACCAGTAATTATTTTGAAAAAGGGCATAGAATCCGAATAGAGATTTCAAGTAGTAATTTCCCAAGATTTGCACGAAATATGAATACTGGAGGTAATAATTTTGATGAAAAATACGGTGTTGTTGCCCATAACAGGGTGCATCACTCAAATGAGTATCCGTCCCAAATAAGAATACCTATTGTAAAAAAAAGATTGTAATCCTGGTTATCATTTATGGGATTTTGAAATATAAATCAAATCGGGATTGCACTGAATATAAGTTAACATTTGCAGTAAAAAACTAACAAATGTCATGTTATTCAATATAATGTAATTTTAGATTTGTAAATACAACTTAAATCAATACTCCATGAAAATATACGACGATAAGCACATAAAAAATGTAATTCTGGTAGGGGCTCATAATTCTGGAAAAACGACCTTGGCGGAGACGATGCTTTTTGAGGCTGGCTTGATTAATAGAAGAGGCACCGTTGAAAGCTTCAATACGGTTTCCGATTATCATGAAATAGAGCATGTAAGAGGCAATTCGGTTTTTGCAACACCCATGCATACAGAGTGGAGACAATACAAGATTAATATTATCGACACTCCCGGTCTTGACGATTTTATAGGTGAGATTATTTCTTCAATTCGTGTGGCCGATACAGTAGTGACTTTATTAAATGGTCAGTATGGGGTAGAGGTAGGGACCGAGATTATTTGGAATTACATTGATAAATACCAAAAACCGACCTTATTTGTTATCAATCAGATAGACCACCCAAATATCAAATTTGAAGAGAGTTATAATAGCCTTAAAAATTTGGTAGGAAATAATGTGGTCAAGATACAATATCCATTAGTGGTAGATGGTGCCCAATGCATTATTGATGTTTTGAAAATGAAAATGTACAAATTTGGTCCCGACGGAGGTAAACCTGAAAAATTTCCTATACCAGAGGATCAAAAAGAACTGGCTGATCAATTACACAATGAACTGGTAGAGAAAGCTGCTGAAAATGATGAAGCGTTACTGGAACTGTTTTTTGAGAAGGGAACATTGAATGAAGATGAAATGCGCCAAGGGATTAAAGCAGGTATGCTTAACCATGAGGTATTCCCTGTTTTTTGCACCTCAGGACTTAATGATATGGGCAGTGGTCGTCTAATGGGATTCATTGATAATGTCGCGCCTTCTGCTGCTGATTTAAAACCTGAACAAAGCGTTGAGGGAAAAACGATTGAGCGCAAAAAAGAGGCTCCTACAGCGCTGTTTATCTTTAAGACGATACATCAACCTAATCTGGGGCAAATAACCTTTTTTAGAGTTGAATCTGGTGAAATCAATCAAAATGATAAATTGGTAAATTCAAGAAATGGAGAAACTGAAATCTTGAACCAGCTTTTTATCATGGATGGCAAAAAACGTGAACCGGTTACAAAATTGACCGTTGGCGATATAGGTGCAACCTTAAAGTTAAAATATACCGAGACCAATGATACTTTGCACAAGAGAGGTAAGCCCATTACGATAAAACCAATTCAATTTCCGGAACCCAGAACAAGAAAATCAATTTCCGCAGTAAATAAAAAAGAAGAAGAGAAACTGAGTGATGCTCTGAAGAAAATACACAGTCAAGACCCGACTGTTGAAATAAAGTATTCCAAAGAACTGAAACAACTGATTTTAGGTTGTCAAGGCGAATTGCATTTGGCAACGGTTGATTGGGCCCTGAAAAACATCTATGGTATAGAAGCCAAGTTTGAAAAGCCCAAAATCGCCTATAGGGAAACCATTCAAAGATCCTCGAATGCAAGTTACAGACATAAAAAACAATCCGGAGGTGCTGGTCAATTTGCCCAAGTTCATATGAAAATAGAACCTTGGTACGAGGGTATGCCAGAACCTGAGGGATTCAATCTTAGGGGAAGGGAAGAGGTAGACCTTCCTTGGGGCGGTAAACTTGTTTTTTATAATTGTATCGTAGGGGGTGTTATAGACGCTCGTGATTTGCCATCGGTTATGAAGGGGATATTGGAGGTTATGGAAGAAGGGCCTTTGACTGGCTCTTATGTTCGTGATGTGAGGGTAATGGTTTATGACGGCAAAATGCACTCCGTGGATTCTAATGATATTTCCTTTAAAATTGCTGGGGCCCACGCTTTTAAGGAAGCTTTTTTGAATGCAAAACCCAATTTATTGGAACCCGTTCAGGAACTTACGGTCACAGTGCCTGAGGAGGTAGTTGGGAATGTAATGACAGACCTACAATCCAGAAGATCAATTATTCAGGGC
>JBATIW010000316.1:0-3012 GCA_049668005.1 Maribacter sp. | reverse complement strand
CTTTTGACGGGGTTAACAAGAGCAGCTTTAATACTTTGATAACTGACAGTCAGTACAGCTACCACAATTGCTAAAATCGCAGCAAAAACAAAAACCCCCCATCCAATTTCTATTCGGTATGAAAAATCCTCCAACCATTTGTTCATAGCATACCAGCCCAAGGGTATAGAAAGGAGAATGGCAACACTAACAAGCTTAAGAAAGTCAACAGTAAGTTTATAAGTTATTTGACCTACACTTGCTCCTAAAACCTTTCTCACACCAATTTCTTTAGTCCGTTTTTGCGCGTTAAAGGCAGCAAGTCCGAACAAACCAAGACAGGCTATCAATATAGAAAGTATGGTGAAGATCATAAATATCTTACCCAAGCGTTGTTCTGCTTCATAGGTGGAATTGAACGATTCATCCATGAAACTATAACTAAATGGTTGCCCAGGAGCGAGCTTGCTCCAAACCCCTTCGATATCAGCTATTGCTTTTGAAAAATCACCCGCATTTAACTTAACCGCCATCATCCCAGAAGATTCTCCATAGAAGAGTCCCAAGGCACCAATATCTTCACGTAATGATTCGTAATGAAAATCCTTAACAACACCAATGATGGTGTAGAATTGGGGAGTTTCCAATTCAATATCGTCTGAAATACGCATACCCAAAGCTTCATTTGGCTTCACACCAAGAACCTTCAAGGTTGCCTCGTTAATAATTGCCGCTGCAGAATCCGTGGCAAACTCTTTGTTGAAATTGCGCCCTTCAACAAGTTCCATATTCAATGTTGCGAGATAATCTTCATCAACATTCCAAGTTTGTATTTGAATTGCATTTTCCTGTTCCCTTGCCCCCTCCTTAAAATAAGAACTATTGGAGCGAGAAGAAGGCGTGGGCATGAAATTACTTAAGGTAGCACTTTCCACTTGGCCTAACTTTTGGATTTCTTCTTTAAATGTCTGTGCTTGACTTCCTGCGGCATAGACATCTTCTATCAAAACAACTTGTTCTTTGGCAAAACCTAAATCTTTATTTTGAATAAAACTCAATTGCTGAAATACTACCAACGTACTTACAATCAAAAAAACCGAAATGGCAAACTGGAAAACTACTAATGCGTTCCTGATTTTACCTCCTCCTACACTACTTTCACCGCTTCCTTTGAGGACCTTAACAGGAACGAATTTTGACATAAAAAAAGCAGGGTAACTTCCTGAGAAAAGTGCTAAAAGAACGGTGGCAACAAGTAAAATTCCCCAGAAAAAGGAGTTGGTAATCGGAACAGTAACAGATTTGCCCGAAAGTTCATTGAAAAACGGTAACGCCATAATAGTTACCAATAAGGCAAAAAGCAAGGATATGAAAGAAATGAGTCCTGATTCGATCAAGAATTGACCTACCAGTTCCGCTTTATTGGACCCCAAAGTCTTTCGAACACCCACCTCTTTTGCCCTTTTTAACGAATAGGCCGTTGATAAGTTCATAAAATTTACACAGGCCAGTACAATAAGAAAAAGACCAATAAAGGATAGTATATAAACATTTTGGATACTACTATTGGCACTCAATTCTTGATCTCGGGAGGAATACAAATGTATGTCGGTCAAAGGCATCGTATGGTAATTTAAATAATTCCCCGATGCAAGGAATGTCTCCTTTGTCATACCAGGAAAAAACTGTTGTGCCCAAGGGAGCATATACTTTTCTAACATACCCTGCAACGGCACCTTAAAATCGGCAACATTTGCTGAGGATACCAACTTAACAAATGTTACAAAATTATTACTTCCCCAATTATTCTCATGAGCAGGAGCATACCCAGCCATCGACATAAAAACAGAGTGGTTTCTTAATAAGGAATTTTTTGGCAGGTCATGAATAACCCCTGTTACGGTGTAGGTGTCAGTATTGTTCAATAACAGACTTTGCCCCAATGCATTCTGTATTCCAAAATGTTTCTCAGCTGCCGTTTTGGTCATTACCAATGTATTGGGTTCTTTCAATGCGGTCTCTGAGTCACCAACCAGCAGATCAATTCCAAAAAAATCTAAAAAGTTGGCGTCTGCAAAAGTTACATTCAATTCTTTTGTATTTGTTTCAGAATTACTTTTCCTTAGCAGAAGGCTCCCACGATTACGAAACCTAAAGGTCGTTTCTACTTGTGGAAAATCATTTTGCATTGCATCAGCCATTGGAGCTGCCGCTTCTGAAGCTCTCATTTCTGCTCCACCAAATTTAATATCGGTATCTATTCTATAAATGCGGTCAGCATCGGCATACATTTTATCAAAACTAAATTCATCATAGATGTACAATGAAATAAGTAAACCGCCAGCCATACCAATAGCGAGGCCAAAAACATTTAAGGAAGTAAAAAAAGGTTGCCTTTTTAAGCTTCTCAAAGCGATTTTCAAATGATTTTTAAACATGATTTTTGATTTTTGATTGATGATTATTCCGTACGCAGACTTTTTACAGGGTTAACAATTGCTGCTTTAATACTCTGATAACTAACAGTTAATATTGAAATGGCAACAGCCAGAAACGCCGCCAGCACAAAAACCCAAATCCCGATTTCAATACGATAGGAAAAATCCGCCAACCATTTGTTCATGGCGAACCAGCCTAGTGGAAGCGATACCAAAATTGCAATGCCCACCAATTTTAAAAAATCCACGGAAAGTCGATACGAAATCTGGCTTACACTTGCACCCATTACCTTTCTAATACCAATTTCCTTGGTCCGTTTCTCAGCATTAAAAGCAGCTAAACCAAATAGCCCCAAGCAAGCAATTAATATTGAAAGCGTAGTAAAGATGAAAAAGATTCGGCCTAATCGTTGTTCTGATTGGTACGTATCATTAAACGAGTCTTCCATAAAATAATAATCAAAGGGTTGCCCTGGCGCTACTTGGTTCCATATGTTTTCTACTCCAGCAATGGCGTTAGAAAAATTTCCTGCCTCTAATTTTATGGCTAATGCATATGCCCTGTCACTCAAATGAAGACTCAACGACTCAATTT
>JBATIW010000315.1:0-10143 GCA_049668005.1 Maribacter sp. | reverse complement strand
TTGAAGTTCCAACTCTTCAAAACTGCTTTTGGCCTGTTCAATAAACTCCTCATAACCGCAATACGCACAATCCAATTGGTGCGAACCGGGTTTGAATTTGAGTTCTGCACCACAATTGGCACAAGACTTATTGACTTCAGAATTTCGGGTTTCTTCCATATAAAAATATTACCCATCCCACGATCGTGCAGGAATTCTATAAAAATTATATATGGTTTACGCAGTTGGTAAGGGTGGTGGTATGCTACCTCCTAAAAAGACCTTTAATTCTTCAACATCTTTTAAGGCAGCCCAATTGGCCATTCCTTGTTTCCATACCAAAGAATCCCTATTCACTGTTCTACTGGCGAACAATTCCTTTAACTTATCGAAAGTCACGGGGCCTGCCTGTTGACCATTCACGGCATAATGATACATCACTTGTGTTGGCATTGGCGGAGGTACAGCAGCAACTTGTTGCGGTTGTCCCCCAAAAGGCTGCTGGGTCCCTGGTTGACTCATCATATTTCCCATTTGTTGTGCCAATACAAATCCCATTCCCATTCCCATTCCAGCTCCTGCAGTGCCTCCCTCATTTTTGGCAGCAGCTTCCATGGCCTTGGCAGCTTTGAATTGTGATAGCTTGGTCATATCCAATTTATCAAGCCTACTGTATTCAAATATTTCCTTTTTAAGTTCTTCGGGCATCGATACATTTTCGATATAGAATTTTTCCAACTCTATACCCACACGACCAAATTCAGGCTGCATTACTTCCTGACAGGTTTCCGAAAGCTCACTGGTATTCGCAGCATATAATTCTATTGGAAGGTTGGCCTCACCGACTGTGTCTGTAAAACGGGTAACGATAAGACTTTTTAAATGTTCGTTTATCTCGTAATTCGTGAAATTACCATCGGTTCCCACAACATCAACTACAAACTTACCTGGGTCGTTGATTCTGAAACTATAGGTGCCAAAAGCTCTAATTTCAACCAAGCCAAACCGCTCATCACTTAACATAAATGGATTTTTGGTTCCCCATTTTTCATCAGTGAAAAGACGCGTACTCACAAAATATACCTCAGCTTTAAAAGGGCTGTCAAAACCATACTTCCATCCTTTTAAAGTCGTTAAGATTGGAAGGTTTTTTGTACTCAAAGTATAGGTGCCAGGGGTAAAGACATCAGCCAATTGGCCTTCATTAACAAAAACGGCCGTTTGCCCCTCACGAACAATCAGTTTTGCGTTATTTTTAATCTCATTCTGATATCTTTCAAACCTATGGACAATGGTATCGTTAGAAACGTCTAACCATTCAATGATGTCTATAAATTCATGACTCAATTTGTTTTTTATTTCATCAAATAAATTCATTTTGTCGGTGTTTTTAATTTGCTAAAAGATAAGGATTTCTTTAAATGTTCCAAAGGGGAGAATCCAATTTCTTATTGGTTTTATTACCTTTCCATAGGCATGGCAAAAAAGATTTCCACCTTTAATTTATTTGTTAACTTTTTTTTGTTGATAATTTGTTTACTCTCTGATTATCAATTATTTAACTATACTTTCTTGTACACTTTATGACTTTTATCATAAAGTGATTGTTTTCTTTTTGTATACTTTTATACTTTCATTCAAACACTTAATAACCATAATATTTCCAGATGCAAGCAAAAACAATGCCTCCCCTCAAAAAAACATATACTCAAGAAGAAGCCTATCAATCGAGTTTAGCTTATTTCAAAGGTGATGACCTTGCCGCGCAAGTTTGGATCAATAAATATGCCCTTAAAGATTCAGCAGGGAACATCTATGAACTCAACCCTGATGACATGCACCGGAGAATTGCTAAAGAAATCAGTCGGATTGAACAAAAATATCCCAATCCCCTTATCGAAGAAGAGGTATTTGATTTGATCAAGAACTTTAAGTACATAGTACCGCAAGGGAGCCCAATGGCAGGTATCGGAAATCCCTATCAAATCGCGTCCTTATCCAATTGTTTTGTCATCGGCAATGAAGGGGCATCAGACTCTTATGGGGGTATCATGAAAATTGATCAAGAGCAAGTACAGTTAATGAAACGACGGGGAGGTGTGGGTCATGATCTTTCACACATACGACCAAAAGGTTCTCCCGTAAAAAATTCTGCTTTAACTTCAACAGGACTTGTACCCTTTATGGAGCGTTATTCAAATTCTACGCGTGAAGTTGCCCAAGATGGGCGTAGAGGGGCCCTTATGTTATCCGTTTCTATAAATCATCCTGATGCTGAAGATTTTATAGATGCAAAAATGGAACAAGGTAAAGTTACTGGAGCCAATGTTTCGGTAAGGATTGATGATGAATTTATGAAATCGGTATCGAATAATACGCGTTATACCCAAAAATTTCCAATTCATGCAAATGATCCCAAATTTTCGAAAACTATCGACGCCCAAAAGCTTTGGGGGAAAATCGTACACAATGCATGGCAATCCGCAGAGCCAGGAATTTTGTTCTGGGATACGATAATCAATGAATCCGTGCCTGATTGTTATGCGGATTTGGGTTACAACACGGTATCTACCAACCCTTGTGGTGAGATTCCGTTATGCCCATATGATTCCTGTAGATTGTTGGCCATTAATCTTTTCTCATATGTAGAAGAACCGTTTACAAAAAAAGCAGCGTTCAACTTCATCCTCTTTAAAAAGCATATTTCGGCCGCACAGCGTATCATGGACGATATTATCGATTTGGAATTGGAAAAAGTGGATGGTATTTTAAACAAAATAACTTCAGATCCCGAATTGGACGAAACCAAGGATGTTGAAATTCGATTATGGAAAAAAATTAAGGAGAAAGCATTGAATGGTCGACGTACAGGCATCGGTATCACCGCCGAAGGTGATATGTTGGCTGCCTTGGGATTGCGCTACGGAAGTGATGAAGCCAATGATTTTTCAATCGAAGTACATAAAACAATTGCATTGGAGACATACCGGGCTTCCGTAAATGCCGCAAAAGAGCGAGGAGCTTTTGAAATCTTTGATGCTGATCGGGAAAAGGAAAATCCATTTATACTTCGACTAAAGGAAGCCGATGAAAAGTTGTACTACGAAATGCTCGAATATGGCCGTCGAAATATTGCGCTATTGACCATCGCCCCAACGGGTACAACAAGTTTAATGACCCAAACCACTTCAGGTATAGAACCTGTCTTTTTACCCGTCTATAAACGACGACGAAAGGTGAACCCCAACGACAAGAATGCGAATGTTGCTTTTGTCGACGAGGTGGGCGATTCATGGGAAGAATATGTGGTATTTCACCATGGGTTTAAACAATGGATGGAGGTCAATGGTATTGAAACCGAAAAGAAATACAGTCAAGAAGAATTGGATAAAATCGTTAAAAAATCTCCTTACTACAAAGCAACTTCCAATGATGTGGATTGGTTGAGTAAAGTGCGATTACAAGGTGCGGTTCAAAAATGGGTAGACCATTCCATTAGCGTTACTATAAATCTACCCAACGATGTTCCAGAAGAATTGGTAGGTAAATTATACCTAGAGGCCTGGAAAGTTGGTTGCAAAGGGGTGACGGTATATCGTGATGGTTCTAGATCAGGAGTCCTGATAGCCAATGAGCCCGAAGCTGAAGAAACCTTGATCCATTTCCCAACAAAAAGGCCAGAGGTGTTGGAAGCCGATATTGTTCGTTTTCAGAACAACAAGGAAAAATGGATAGCGTTTATAGGACTGATTGACGAAAAACCCTATGAAATTTTTACTGGTCTGGCCGATGACGAAGATGGTATTCTGCTTCCACGTTGGGTCGAAGATGGGCTGATCATCAAAAACAGGAACGATGACGGCACCTCGCGATACGATTTTCAATACAAGAATAAAAGGGGTTATAAAACCACTATCGAAGGACTTTCACATAAGTTCAATCCTGAATTTTGGAATTATGCCAAATTGATTTCAGGTACGCTACGCCACGGTATGCCAATAGAAAAGGTGGTAGACCTAATCAACAGTCTTCAATTGGAAGGAGAATCAATAAATACTTGGAAAAACGGTGTTGCCCGTGCTCTAAAACGCTTTGTAGAGGATGGCACTATGGCAAAGGGGCAAAAATGTGACAATTGCAAATCGACTAATTTAATTTACCAAGAAGGATGCCTAACCTGTACGGATTGTGGGTCTTCTAAATGTGGATAACAACTAGGCAATAGTCATAAGCTTTCTTGTATTTCAACACAAATTTTTGTGGGAAGCTATATTTTGTGTTTACTTTAGAGGCAACTAAGTATTACTTGAATTCATGAAGAAAGTTTTTTGTATTGGGGAGTTACTTATAGATTTTGTTGCCGAAAAGCAAGGCAACGATCTCTCAAAAGCGGATGTTTTTACCAAAAAAGCAGGTGGCGCTCCGGCCAATGTAGCTTGTGCCATAGCAAAATTAGGTGGTTTAGGTAAATTCATTGGTTGTGTGGGCAAAGACCAATTTGGTTCCTTTCTTTTGAGCGTGTTAGAAGATAACCATGTTGATATTAGTCTGGTCCAACGGTCAAAGACATTCACTACAATTGCTTTTGTATCCATCGCAGAAAATGGCGAACGTGATTTTGTTTTTAGTCGAGGCGCTGATAAAAAACTGAAATACGATTCAAAAGTAAAAAGTTCGTTCAAAGAAAATATAGTGCATTTTGGAGCAGCCACGGCCCTACTTGGTGGGGACTTGGAAGACGCCTATGGCAGGTATTTTTTTGATGCCTTGACCCAGGATGCCTTCATAAGTTTTGATCCTAATTTTCGTGGCGATCTTTGGCAAGGTGAAGAAGAAATTTTCATTAAAAAATGCATGCCCTTTGTACAAAAGGCCCATTTGTGCAAGTTTAGCCTGGAAGAAGCCCAATTATTATCCGGAAAGACTGATTTAGAGGAATGTTGTGCAATCTTACATGAAGTGGGGACCAAAGTGATAGCCATTACTTTAGGAGGAGACGGCACCTTGCTAAGCACTGAAAATTCTAAACATACTATCCCCAGTATAAAAGTAAGCCCCGTTGACACTACAGGTGCGGGTGATGCCTTTATCGGGTGTCTGCTATACCAAATAGCTGCTTTACATGACCCTCGGGAAGTTCTTGAAAACACAGAGCTATTAATAGAAATGGTTCTAATGGCTAACAAGGCGGGCGCAATTACAACCACTAATTTTGGGGCGATTCCGTCACTGCCCGATCAAGAACAACTCTTCGCCTTAGGATGAATCAAGCGTCCAAACATCAAAGTATTGCTTTAGAAAATCAAGATGCACCTAAACCCAAGGATCTTGATAAGCTCTTTGATCTTAGGTTTTCTACCAATCTTGGTCTAATTAAAGACTTATTTTTTTCGCTCTATCCTGAAGAAACGCATACATTATCATTTAAGAGACTACTGCGGCAGCTACCGGCCCTTTTCAAGGAAAGACCTATGCCACTTAAATTACAGGATATTCATCGTTTAAGACAAGGAAATTGGTACCAGTCCGAACAAATTGTAGGCATGCAATTGTATGTTGACCATTTTAGTAAAGACCTTAAAGGATTGGAAAGTAAATTAGGGTATTTTGAAAAATTAGGAGTGAACTTTTTACACCTTATGCCTATTACCCCGAGACCTAAAGGTGAAAACGACGGCGGATATGCCGTAAATAATTACCATAAGGTAGACAAGCGGTTCGGTACGAAAAAAGACCTTCTAAAGCTTAGTGAGGAATTACGCAACAAAAACATGTATTTAATGCTTGATTTTGTCGCAAACCATACTTCCGACGAGTTTTCTTGGGCCAAAAAGGCCAAGGCAGGCGATTTAAAATATCAAAAGTATTATCATATTTATCAAGACCGCATCATCCCCGATGCATATGAAAAAACGCTTCCTGAAATTTTTCCAATGACATCCCCGGGCAATTTCACATTCAACCCTGAAATGCAGAAATGGGTCATGACCGTTTTTAACCAGTACCAATGGGACCTAAATTATTCAAATCCAGAGGTATTCATCGCCATGTTGGGTAATTTGTTGAAATTGGCAAATTTAGGGGTAGATGTGGTCCGCTTGGATGCCCTTGCATTTATGTGGAAAAAACTGGGTACCCTCTCCCAAAATTTGCCTGAGGCCCACACATTGATCTCCCTATTTAGAATGTGCTTACAGGTAATTGCCCCTGGAGTGGTGTTTTTAGCAGAAGCTATCGTTGCCCCAAACGAAATAATAAAATATTTTGGTTCGGGCCCTTTGAATGGGAACGAATGTGAAATTGCATACAATGCTACCTTAATGGCACTATTGTGGGATGCCATCGCCACAAAAAAGACAATACTACTTTATAAAAATCTTCATAACCTTCCTAAAAAGCCCGAAGTAACTACTTGGATCAGTTATATACGTTGTCATGACGATATTGGGCTTGGGTTCGATGATCGTTATATTGATGAAGTTGGTTGGGATGCCACACAGCATCGCAAATTTCTACTGGACTACTTTTGTCAAAACATTGAATGGTCTCCTGCCAAAGGCGAGATTTTCATGTACAACCCAAAAACAGGTGATGGTAGAATCACAGGAAGTTGTGCTTCCTTACTAGGCTTGGAAAAAGCCCTTGAGCAGAATAATGAAGCTAAAATTAACCAAGCAATCGATAAAATAATCATGATGCACGGCATCATATTATCCTATGGCGGCATCCCCCTTATCTATGCTGGAGACGAAATAGGAACTTTAAACGATTATTCCTACCTCAAGGACACTACTAAAAAAGAAGATAGCCGTTGGGTTAATAGGCCCTACCAGAACTGGGAGAACGTTGCAAACCTTGATTCCAAGAAAACCTATCATTCAAGGATTTTCTTTACATTACAGCAATTGATTCACATACGCAAGCTAAATCAGGTTTTCTCAGATAGTAATAACCTTGTTTTATATGATGGTCATAACCCGCATGTTTTCATCTTTGAACGTACTTCAGAAAAAGGTGAAGGTGTTTTGGTGGTATCCAATTTTTCTGAATCACCACAGGCAATAGCTGAAATTTCATTGGGACCATATGGGTCATATGCCAATACAAAAAATCTGATTTCGGATAAAGCAACGAAATTCGTTGATGGTCAATTGGAACTAAAACCATACCAATTATTTTGGTTGTCCAAGGTCTAATTATATTTCACCTTCCGTAAAATACGTAGCGATTCTTTGAGGGAAAGATGCACCTCTTGATTGCTCTTTTTCAAAAGGACCCGCGCTTTCTCCATTTGATCCTTAGCCTCTTCAAATCCGTTTAAAAAACAAATAAGATAAGTAGCTGGCAAATGCGATAGATCTTCCTTATCGGTAGGCTTCAATGCCATGTTTTTTTCCAATTTATGAAGTATTGCATTGTTCGTGTTGAAAATATGGTGTAGGGTCTTTTTATCGTATTTAGGAGGTTCAAAAATCAATTCGCTTTGAATCTGATAGGTGCCATTTTCCTCAAATGTGATTATTACTTTTTCCAAAGGATAATACCTGAGCTTGTTCCCAAGTCCTAGTCGTACATATTCGGTCGTTGTAAAGGTGTTATCGTCGTAATCAACTGTTACCTCATCCAAAGTGGAATAAAATAGTTTTACCTGCTCGTTGATGAGTTCAATATCAACCCTGGAAAGATAGACTTCGTCTTTTGCTTTTTTGGTATTACCCGCCCAACAGACCACAAACTGTTCTTTGAACACCTTGTAGTTACTTTCTAGGTCTTTGTGCCTGTGGTTTATAAAATCGATCACCCCATCCAAAGTCAGCTCAATATTATTCCTGGCATGTTGTTCAATAGTGGCTACTGCCTTTGAATTTATATCCCTCAATTCAATATCATAGGCTTTAGGCAAGCTAATACTGCCCTCTCGAAAAAAGACCGAACCTCCATAATATTTCCAGATATTTTTGCGAAGTGCACACACCCTACCGTTCGATTTTATTGTCACCAAACCAACAACCCTGCCTTCTTCCAAATGCGGAAATGGAATATTCTCATAGGCAATCAAAGGAGGATTGTCCAAATATGCATTCACCAAATTTTGGATTTTACTATCATCAAAAAAATCAACCCCAACAATCTTATTGTCCTCATCTTCAACCCCGATTACTATGAAAGAATGGTTTTTAGGATTGCTATTGGCGAGAGCACAAACGTGTTTAAGGAATTTTGCTTTTCCTTCTTTATGACCAATGCTTATAAAACGCTTTTTGTCGTAAAAGCTATTCTCGTCATTATGGGCGAGGAGGTTTTTTACCAGAAGACGTTTGTTGATCATGGTTCTTTCTTCACTATTGTATTGCTAGCCTGTGCCGTTGGCATAACCACCAAATCGGCTATATTCACATGATAGGGTCGGGTTACCACGAATAGAATAATATCGGCAATGTCTTCAGGTTTCAAGGGTTGAAACCCTTTATATACGACATCGGCCTTACTTTCATCTCCCTTAAAACGCACTTGACTGAATTCAGTCTCAACCAACCCAGGGTTTACAGCCCCTACGCGAATTCCATATTGATTTAAATCGATACGCATGCCCTGGTTGATGGCATCAACGGCATGCTTACTCGCGCAATACACATTGCCTTTAGGATACACCTCTTTGCCTGCTGTAGAGCCAATATTTATAATATGACCGGCCTTTTTGGCAACCATATTCGGCAATACGGCTTTTGAAACATATAGCAATCCTTTTACATTAATATCGATCATGGCATCCCAGTCGTCTAGACTGCCTTCCTCGATGGGGTCGAGCCCATGTGCATTTCCTGCATTGTTCACAAGAATATCAATATTTGAAAATTCTACAGGCAATGAACCAATCTGGTTTTTCACTTCTTGTCTGTTTCGAACATCAAAATTCAAGGTATGCACAGTCGTATACTCACCGAGTTCTTTTTTTAAGCCATCCAATCGATCTTGACGTCTTCCACATAAAATCAAGTTGAATTTGTTTTCCGCGAAAAGCTGCGCGGTTGCATGACCTATACCGCTCGTTGCTCCTGTTATTAAAGCTGTTTTATTCATGTTATTTCATCAATTTTAGGGTACGGGATGACCAAGACTAGCCTCCAATAAAATAAACCAATCTTCCAAGTCCATTTGTATGTCTTTTGCTTTATAGGCATCCGCCAATCGCTGCTTAGTAGTAGTGCCAACCACAGGGTGAATTTTTGCAGGATGCTTCATGATCCATGCCAACAACAATTGATCTTCAGTAGCATTATACTTTTCCATCATGGGTTCCAATTCCCTTCGAATACTTTGTGTCTTTTTTGTATTTTCCCTAAAATAACTTCCCAACGGACTCCATGACATTGCCAATCTCTTATTGGCAATAATATCATCTAAGGTGCCATCATACATTACAGCATTGGAAATCAATGAAAATTCAACTTGGTTTGCGGCCATTGGCATTCTAGATTCAAGCATAGTCATTTGTGACGGTGTATAATTTGAGACCCCAATCTCTAAAATCTTCCCAGTTTTCATGAGTTCTTCCACTGCTTCCTTAATAACATCAGGATTCATTAATGGACTAGGCCTATGTAATAGCAACAAATCCAAATAATCCGTTTTAAGATTCTTAAGGGAGTTCTCAACGGACCAAATTATATACTCCTTTGAATAATTGTAATGATTTACTATGCTTTTGCGATTATCAGACTTTAATTGTATGCTGCACTTTGATATCAACTGAATATCCTCCCTTTTTAATTTACTGCCGCTAAAGGCATTTCCGAAGTCCTGTTCAGTGGTATATCCACCATAAATATCAGCATGGTCAAAAGTGGTGATTCCCAGTTCAAAACAATGCTGCATTAAGCTGATTATATCCTTTTTTTGTAGCTGTTTTCCCCATCTACCCCAGGTCATGGTCCCGGCTATTATTTTTGAAAATTTTGTTATGTTTGCCATAGGTGCGTGAATTTAAAAAGAAATCACTTAAAAACTTCATAAAAATAGGGGCTATCGTCTTTTTTTAACCAATCATTAACAGCGATACAATGAATTAATTTTCAATTTGCACCTCTGTTAAGATCAAAACAAACCATTACCTGAAAACGCATTAAAATATATGGAAGAAAATACTACAGTTGATATTAGCGC
>JBATIW010000314.1:0-3143 GCA_049668005.1 Maribacter sp. | reverse complement strand
TAAAAGTCAATGCTCAAGAAAATGCTATCTATCAAAAACCACCACAAGATATTTTAGAATTGGTTGATGTACCAAGAGCCCCCAGCGTTCTTTTTGATGATAGTAAAGAGTATATGATATTGTTATTTCGGGATGCTTATAAATCTATTGAAGAACTTTCACAAGAAGAACTTCGCCTTGGTGGTTTACGTATTGATCCAAAAACCAATATAGGAAGTAGAGTTACTTACTTTAATAATGTTAAAATTAAAAGTTTAAAGAAAAAAGGAGGAATAATTTCGCAAGTAAAAGGATTACCTATAAATCCAAAGTTAACCAACTTCAACTGGTCACCTGATCAAAAAAAAATAGCACTAACGAATACCACATCAAATGGAGTTGAAGTTTGGGTTCTTGATTTAGTCACTTATTCAGTAACTAAACTAACAAGTGCAAATATAAATGCAAATATTGGTGATGTGATTAACTGGTTTGAAGATGGCCAATCGTTACTAATTAAATCCATCTCAGAAAATAGGAAACCACTTATAAACACAAAAACCGCCATACCAGTAGGGCCTACGATTTCAATCAATGACGGTAAAAAAGCACAAAATAGAACCTATCAAGATTTATTGAAGAACAAAAACGATGAACATAATTTTGAACAACTTGGTCTATCGGAAATTTATAAAGTATCCTTAGATGGAAAAAAAGAAAAGTGGTTAGATAACGACATTTATACTTCTATAAATTTTTCACCAGATGGTAATTTTGTATTAGTAAATACGGTGAGTAAGCCTTTTTCTTATTTAGTTCCTTACCGACGATTTCCCTCAAAAACGACAATTTATACTAAAGACGGAAAAAAAGTTGAAACCGTGGTTGAAGTGCCTTTAATTGAAGATCTCCCTAAGGGTTTTATGTCAGTTAGAACAGGGAAAAGAAACTTTAGATGGAGAAATGACAAACCAGCCACACTAGTTTACACAAAAGCACTGGATGATGGTAATCCAGAAAACAAGGTGGATCATAGAGATGAAGTATTTGAATTGGAAGCCCCTTTTAACGATGGTGATAAAAGTATTTTAAAAACCATCAATCGGGTTTATGATATTGAATGGGGAAATAATTCAATAGCTATTGCCCATGATTATTGGTGGAATACTAGAAATACCAAGACTTATATTTTCAATCCTTCTGATGCATCTCAAAAACCAGTTGTACTGTCAGATAGAAATTATCAAGATAATTATAGTAATCCTGGAAATTTTGTGACTGAAAGAAATCATATGGGAAGTCCAATTTTAACTTTACTAAAAGATAATGCCTTTTTAATAGGTGATGGTTTTACCGAAAAAGGACAATTCCCATTTGTAGACCAAGTAAATTTAAAAGACACTATAAAGAAACGAATTTATCAATCAGAATATACAGACAAACTTGAAGAACTAAGAAATTACGATCCTAAAAAGAATGAACTATTAGTAAGAATTGAATCTCCCAAAGAATACCCTAATTATTATATAAAGGATGTTAAAAGAGATCAAATAACTCAATTAACTTCGTTTGAAAACCCCTTTATCAGTATTCAAAATGTACATAAAGAAGTAATCAAATATAAACGGGATGATGGTTTAGAACTTTCTGGAACCCTATATTTACCTTTAGGTTATGATAAAAACAGCAATGAAAAACTGCCAATGATCTTATGGGCATACCCAACTGAATTTAAAGATAAATCGAGCGCAGGGCAAAGTACTAAAAATCCTAACGAGTTTACTTATCCATATTATGGATCAATGATTTATTGGGTAACCAGAGGGTATGTAGTTTTAGATGATGCCTCTTTTCCAATTGTGGGTGAAGGTGATGCTCAACCTAATGACACTTTTAGAGAACAATTAGTTGCAAATGCAAAAGCTGCAATTGATGCAGTTGATAATTTAGGCTATATTGATAGGGACAGAGTTGCTGTCGGAGGTCACAGTTATGGTGCTTTTATGGTAGCAAACCTACTATCACATTCCGATTTGTTTGCCGCTGGAATTGCAAGAAGCGGTGCCTATAATAGAACCTTAACCCCATTTGGTTTTCAAAGCGAAGAACGTAATTATTGGGAATCTCCAGATGTTTATAATACAATGTCTCCTTTTATGCATGCCGATAAAATGAATCAACCATTATTATTAGTTCATGGAGAGGCAGATAATAATTCTGGAACATATCCCATGCAAAGTGAGCGCTATTTCAATGCTTTAAAAGGATTAGGAGCTACGGTTCGACTAGTAATTTTGCCAAAAGAAAGCCATGGATATAAATCTAAGGAAAGTATACTTCATTTACTATGGGAACAAGATCAATGGCTAGAAAAACATGTTAAAAACAAATAATCTAATGGTGACAAAAAATAAACCCCATTAAAACTGGCGTTTATTTAAACCGATAAGCGCAATTCCAAACCTAGTTTTTTGTCCTCAACAAATTCGCCAAAATAAAAACCATTAAAGCCGGCAACACCCACCCCATACTATATTTACTTAAGGGAATAAACTCCTTAGCGGAAGCAATGGCATTTCCAAAATCGATACTCCCCAAAAAATCGGGAATACTGAACAATATTGCAGTGATAATAACCGACTTGAACACCAAAGGAGAGGAGTATTTTTCAGGGAGGACATTTAGCAGGATTAACACTATGGTAATGGGGTAAATGAACATAAGTGCCGGTATGGCCACGGCAATAATATAATGTACATCAAACTGTCCCATGGCCACACCCAACACACAACCAATGATCGCGGTGATCGTATAGGCCTTTTGGGATTCGCCAAACCTATATTTCATAAAATCGGCAGTACCTGTAACTATACCTACGGCTGTTGTAAAACAGGCCAAGCTTACTAGAATGCTTAAAAACAAGTTAGCTGTATTGCCCAAGGTTTTTATGCTAATTCCATTCAGCAATGCGGTTCGTGAAATATCGGCATTAAATTCATTATGCATTAGAGCACCGGTAAAGATGAGCCCCGCATAGATCAAAAACAAGCCCAAACCCGCCAACCAACCTGCGCGCCGGATCAATGTTTTTTTCTCTTCATACGAAGCATCCTTCTTTCTAAGATTAATGGAAATGATAATGACTCCTCCCACCACAACGGCAC
>JBATIW010000313.1:0-3944 GCA_049668005.1 Maribacter sp. | reverse complement strand
GCCCATCGGTTGGTGCGGCAACAACGATTTCTTCATTGATTCCAAGAGCTCTCGCTATAGCATATACTTCTGATTTCAGAAGGTCTGCTATAGGGCTCAAATCCACACCGCCATCGCCATATTTAGTATAAAATCCTACCCCGAAATCCTCAACTTTATTCCCTGTTCCGGCTACCAAATACCCCTTGAGGGCTGCAAAATAATATAAGGTGGTCATTCTTAATCTTGCTCTTGTATTGGCGAGCGACATAAACCGTTTTTCTTCGTTGTCAACGCTTGGCAATGCTGCAATTAAACTATCAAAAACAGGGGTTAGGTTAATAGGCTGCCTGTTAACTTGGTCAAAATTATTCATCAACCAGTTAATATGATTATCTGCCCTTGATTCCTGATTTTCAGATTGATGAATCGGCATTTCCAAACAAAGCAGGTTTAGCCCTGTTTTAGCACATAAGGCAGAAGTAACCGCTGAATCTATACCACCAGAGATACCGATAACAAATCCTTTGATACCAGCCTTATCTGCATAATCCTTTAACCAACTAACAATATGTTCAATTACTTTTTCGGTTTTCATGGAAGAATTTATATGGTTAAAACGATTAACTTTGCCCGATAAAAATAAAGCCTTGCGGCTTAAGATTAAAATTTAAAGTAAATTACTTTATATGGGAAAGTCTTTTTATGTGTTGATGATATTGGGTTTGACCTTTATAGGTTGTGCCAATGATGACAAGATTACTGATGAGGTGAATAGGATTGTATTGGATTTGAGGGTAACAAGATTCGACACTGAGTTTGCAAATGCCTCAGCCATTGATATTCCTAAGCTAAGAACGGAATACCCTTATTTATTCCCGGCCGCGGATAGTGTATGGATCGCTAAACTTCAAGACTCGCTTCAAATTGAATTAAGACAAGAAGTCAAAACGGAATTTGCTGACTTTGAGAAAGAAACGGCCGATATTGAACTACTTTTTAAGTATATAAAATATTATTTCCCTAAATATCGGGCCCCAAGAATTATTACCGTAACCAATGATGTTGACTATAATAACCGTATAATTTTGGCAGACAGTCTATTACTGATTGGGCTGGATAATTATTTGGGTCCAGAGCATAAATATTATAGCGGTCTTCAAAATTATATTGCACAAGATATGGATAGGGCTTTTATGGTGAGCAATATCGCAAGTGCCTTTGCCAATAAAGTAGTATCAAGGCCCAAGGATCGTTCCTTTTTGGCACAGCTTATTTACTACGGAAAAATCTTGTATCTCAAGGATAAATTAATGCCATTTCATACTGACGGGCAAAAAATCACATATTCCCAGGATCAATTGGTTTGGGCGCGAGCGAATGAAGAGCCTATGTGGAGACACTTTATAGAAAATGAACTATTATATAGCACAGATAATAAATTATCCCAACGGTTCTTAGATCCAGCCCCTTTCTCTAAATTCGGATTGGAATTGGATAATGAGTCCCCTGGGCAATTAGGACGTTATTTGGGCTGGCAAATTGTACGTTCGTTTATGAACAAAAATGAAGTTTCCTTACAACAGTTATTGAATTTGTCAGCCGAGGATATATTCAAAAAATCTAACTATAAACCAAGCAAATAAATGACTAAGCTACATACATCGGAAATTACACTAAAGGTGGAGTTGGATGCAAACCGGGTTCCGGAAAAATTAACCTGGTCTGCCGAGGATGGCGGAATCAACAGTGAAGAGGCCAAGGCCATGTTACTTTCTGTTTGGGACAGTAAAAATCAGGAATCCCTGAAAATTGATTTGTGGACCAAGGATATGCCCGTAGATGAAATGAAAGTCTTTTTCCATCAAACCTTGGTTTCATTATCAGATACTTTTATGAAAGCCACCCAAGATGAAAAAATGACGGCAACCATGAAGGAATTCTGTGCGTATTTTGCCGAAAAGTTGGATTTAAAAAGCGAATCGTAATTTCATTAATTGATGTTGAATACTATTGGAATAGTTCTGTAAAGGGGGATTTTAATTAAGGTATTCCCATAAATTCGACATCCTTATTCGAAATCTAAAATTTATTCGAGTTTAGGCACTATTCAATGCCTAGTTTTTAAGCAGATGTAGTATTTTTGATGCTTGTTTCAAGCAATACGATAAACGACCGGACAAATGGCAAACGAAGAAAAATACGATATCGAACTATTAGGGAAAGCTTCCTATGATTCTCCTTTACGATTAAGTAAAAGGCATGGGGATGATATTTTCAACTTTGTGAAAGAGGATGATAAGATATTGCATGATATCTCACTTAAAGAATATAAAAAGTGTTTGGCGGGCAAAAAAGAGCCCATGGCCATGGTTAAGGCAGGTCCACGGGAAAAAATATACTTTAATACAAGAAAGACCAAGGCGGCCATAGTAACTTGTGGTGGGTTGTGTCCTGGCATTAACAATGTAATCCGAAGTTTGGTCATGGGGCTTACATATTTTTATGGGGTTAAGGAAATTCTAGGGGTTCGGTACGGTTTTGAAGGTCTTATTCCTTCATACGGACATGATTTTATAGATTTGACTCCTAGTTTTGTTAAGGATATCCATCAATTTGGGGGTACCATATTGGGTTCCTCAAGAGGTAGTCAAGATGTAGGTGCCATGGTTGATTACATCTATGAAAATGGCATTGATCTTTTGTTCACTATCGGAGGAGATGGCACATTAAAAGGCGCAGATGCCATTGGTGAAGAAATTAAGAAACGCGGATTTGATATCTCCGTAATAGGAATACCTAAAACTATAGACAATGATATTAATCTTATCGACAAAACTTTCGGCTTTGAAACAGCTTACAACGTAGCCAACCCGATTATTAGAGATGCGCACAATGAGGCTACCGGGGCTTATAATGGTATCGCCATTGTAAAGTTAATGGGTCGTGACAGTGGGTTTATTGCAGCTTCGGCAGCGATTTCTATGCCTGTGGTTAACTTTGTTTTGGTTCCTGAAATGCATTTTGAGCTCGAGGGTGAGAACGGTTTTTTAGCATTGCTAAAGAAACGTTTGGATAAAAAACATCACGCAGTGATTGTGGTCGCCGAGGGTGCTGGACAGCATCTTTTTAGTAAAGATGAAAAAGGACAGCTTACCGATGCCTCTGGAAATGTTAAGCATAAAGATATAGGGTTGTTACTAAAAAAGGAGATTGCTGCTTATTTTAAGAAGAATGATTGTCCGGTGACCATAAAATATATAGATCCTAGTTATATCATTAGAAGTGCTCCTGCAAATCCTGAGGATAGCGTATTTTGTAATGGATTGGCTTATCATGCAGTACATGGAGCAATGTCCGGTAGAACAAGATTTGTTATAGGTAGGGTTAACAATCGATATGTTTATCTACCGATTACGGCAGTAACCGATAAAAGAAAGAAAATCAATTTGGAAGGTGGCTTCTGGTATACTGTTATAGAAAGTACTGGGCAGCCGGTCATGATGCAAAAGAAGAACTAAACCTCTTTTTTTTCTGTGTTATTTCTTACAATGGGGTTTTGGCCTTATTTGTCTATTTCTAATGAATTGAAGAGGTAGTTACATCCTACTTAATATTGATTGTCATGGGCCAGCCCTCAAATTGCTGGGCATCAGCTTGGGTAACATCAACATATCTAGGCCAGCATTCGAAAGTTGCTTCGTGTGATTCAGTATTAAATCGAATCAAACCGTAGCCACCACCCTTTGAGTTGCTTTCTGGGTTAACATAAGCATACATGCTTATTTTATTGTTGAATCCATCCAAATAATCACCTGTCCAAGGCAAAGAGGTATTAAGATTTGGATTATTACCTGCTTTTTCATCTTCGGGCCACCACCATCTACTGTAATAATCATTGACAATAGCAGGCACCACGAAGGCCCAAGGGCCATCACCAAATTCATGAATGCCTTGTTTTATGA